>JAOZLU010000612.1 GCA_029934695.1 Desulfobacterales bacterium
GATATGAGGGAATTTGAAGAATGATACGGAAATAAGAGATAAAACGGTGGAAGAGATAAGCCGGGAGGCAATGGATTTCAGAAGAAAATTATGAGCAGTAAAAATCAGAAAGCCGCCGGATCTGCCAGGGGAATTGAGAACATGGGATTTCATGTTGATGGTATGTGTTTCTCTTATGAGAATCGAGAGGTTCTGAGAGATATTTCTCTTGGGATTGAAGCGGGACATTTTTACGGCATTGCAGGGCCTAATGGCTGCGGCAAAACGACGTTTGTTGATCTCCTGATGGGGCATAAATTGCCGTCTTCCGGAACCATTACTTATAATGGCCGCACACTTTCTTCGTATTCCAGAAAGGAACTGGCAAGAGAAATCGCCCTGGTCCCTCAGAATTTTTATATTAATTTCCCTTTTACTGCCGGCGAGGTGGTGATGATGGGAAGATATCCCTATATGTCCAGATTCTCACCGCCTTCTTCCGAGGATATGGGGGTGGTCAATGCAGTCATGGAACAGACAGGCACGGAAAAATTCATAAACCGCTATATGACAGAACTGAGCGGCGGCGAAAGACAGCGGGTGGTGTTTGCCCGCGCACTGGTTCAGGATACGCCGGTGCTGATGCTTGACGAAGCCACATCAAATTTGGATATTAATCATACTCTGAATCTGCTGGATTTCGTTCTCAACCGCGGAGAAAATCATAAAAAAACAGTGATCGCAGTGGTGCAGGACATCAATCTCGCTGCTATGTACTGTGATCGCATGATCTTTATGAAACACGGGAACATTGCAGCTTGCGGAGACACCCAGAACGTATTGACCGAGGAAACCATCAAAACGGTCTTTGATGTGGAATCAAATATCTCGTTTGATCCCTATTCCAATTCCAGAAAGGTGAGTTTCAGACGGATCGTCCGGCAATAAGAGAATAGGACACGGAGGACAAATGCAAAAACACATCTGGAAGATAATATGGCTGTTCGCAGTGTTTATGAGCCTGCCGGCTCTCAGTGCTGCAAAGACAGCGGCCGACCAGAAATTTAGAGGCATCGAGCCTTTTACGAGAATCATCTCACTTTACGGAGCACACACCGAGAACCTGTTTGCTCTGGGACTGGACAAAGAAATCATCGGCGTATCCCAAATTGAAGCGCATCTGCCTGAAACGCTGACAAAGCCTGTGTTCACTTATCATGATGATGCAGAAAAATTTATGGGTGCCAGGCCGGATCTGGTGCTGATCCGTCCCATGATTGCCATGGCGCATGGTGCATTTGTGACAAAGCTGAGAAAAGCGGGAATTACCGTTGTTTCTATTCAGCCAGTAAACATCGATGAGATGTATCATTACTGGAAAACACTTGGCACACTGACAGCAAGAGAAAACAACGCCGATGAAATGATTTTCTCATTCCAAAAGGCCGTTGGTTTTGTCAGATCGCTGATTCAGCCGATTCCTCCGGAAAAACGCAAACGGGTTTACTTTGAAGCGATTCATGAAAAAATGAAGACATTCTCTCCGGGGGCCATTGCGATCTTTGCCCTGACAACAGCCGGAGGAATAAATATTACCAAGGATGCAAAGCCCAGACGGAACACCAATATAGCGACGTATGGGAAAGAGCAGATTCTTGCCCGGTCAGGAGAGATTGATGTATATCTCGCACAAAAAGGAAGAATGAATCCCACGTCAGTCGAAATCATCAGACAGGAGCCGGGCTTTCATATTATTAAGGCGGTAAAGAACGGGCAGATATATCTTATAGATGAAGTGATCGTTTCACGCCCGGGCCTCAGGCTGGTTCAGGGGATATTTGAAATTGGCAAAGCCTTATACCCGGATATATTCACCGCCGAGGTATGGGAAAAACTAAGCAGCATGAGTCTCATAAATGGCAAATAACAACTCACAAATAACAACTCGCAAAACTAAGGGACTTGTCATCGCCGGCACACGGAGTGGGGCTGGCAAGACAACAATTACCCTCGGCATTCTGGCATCACTGGTGAAACGGGGATGGCGCGTCGCACCCTTTAAAGTCGGCCCGGATTTTATTGATCCCGGCCATCATACTGCCATCACTGGTGTGACCAGCCGAAATTTGGACGGCTGGATGCTTTCAGAAGCATCTAATATGGAGTGTTTCAGAAAAAATGTGGAAAATGCTGACATCGCTGTTGTCGAAGGGGTAATGGGTCTTTTTGACGGATATGACGGCAAAAGCGAAGCTGGCTCCACCGCGCAGATGGCGAAATGGACCGGGCTTCCTGTTCTCCTGATTGTTGATGCTAAAAGTATGGCCCGCAGTGCAGCAGCCATGGTTCAGGGATTTGAGCGGTTTGACAGGGAACTGAATTTTGTCGGCGTTGTTTTTAACAATATCGGCAGCGAGCGGCATCTGACCTATCTGAAAGACGCACTGGAGGATAACGTGAACATGCCGTGTCTGGGCGGCATTGTCCGGGACAAAGTCGTTACGATTCCTGAACGGCATCTGGGTCTTGTCACCCGTAACGATCATATTTTATCAGATGAAGCAATTGACAGCCTTGCCAATATGATTGATAAAAGCATGGATGTTGACGCACTTCTGGACACACTTCCCTCGTGGGAGAAACCTCTCATGAACCACGATACTGGAAATTTTCATGCAAAAAATGATGTTACAAGAATCGGCGTGGCCATGGACAATGCCTTCTGCTTTTACTATCAGGATAACTTCGAGATTCTTGAAAGATACGGTGCCGAACTCGTATTTTTCTCACCGATCAAAGATAGACATCTGCCGGAAAACCTGGACGGACTCTACTTTGGCGGCGGGTATCCCGAACTTTTTGCCAAGCACCTTGCCGACAACTCGTGCCTGCGGGACCAGATCAGGGAGAAAAGCATTGACGGGATGCCGATTTACGGCGAATGCGGAGGATTCATGTATCTTTGCAAAGAGCTTTGCGACACAGAGGGAAACACCTTTCCCATGACAGGCTGCTTTCCTTACGCCACCCGTATGCTTACCCGTTTAAAATCCCTTGGCTATCGTGAAGTTGTGCTGTCAAAAAATACGATCCTCGGAAATTGCGCTCAGGTTCTCCGGGGGCATGAATTCCATTATTCGGAGATAATGTCTTCCCTAAACCAAGAGAGCCAGAATGTTGAAACCGTTTACAGCGTATCCGCCAGAACCGGAATGAACAAAGCCGAGGAAGGTTATCAGACTGGCCGAACTCTGGGAAGTTATGTCCATCTTCACTTCGGGAGTCAGCCGGAAGCAGGCAGGTATTTTGCAGGGGCTTGTCGGGAATACAGTGCAGGTGATACCAGTCCCTGATGTCTGCTGAATATAATTCGGCATTCCGGGTGCGTGTGAGCGCGGGCAGCGATGATGCCGAGGAATATTCAAGAAGATGTAGGGTGGGTGAAGGATTCCGATTTTTTACGCAGTAAAAAACGGAACCGCAACCCACCTTGACAAACATGCAGATGAAATCATTGAACCTGATTATAACGGATTCAGGGGAGGCTGCAATTTCGGAGCGGTATCTCACACAAAGGCACAAAGGACACAGAGAAAAAGTGGACGCATTTATGCCCGGCTTCCGGACCGGAAAGCCCGGAACGGACAGAACTGCCGGTATCCGGCTCAGTGATTTCAGCAGGTTGTACCCTCCCCTGAATCCGTTATAATCAGAAAAATTTTTATGTCAAGAACTTTTAATGGGCAGAATAATCAAGTGTGTTCTGAAAATTACTCATAAGTCCCTCCTAAACCGGATAAACCGGCAATCACAAATTTCAAGCACCAAAATACAAATAAATACAAAAATACAATATCGAAATCTCAGATAAGATCAAAAGACTATTGTTTGGAATTTTGAATTTCAGTCATTGTGATCTGTTTGTTATTTGTCTTTTGGTTATTTTTTACAGTGCCTGTCTTCCCCACTGTCATGGTGCTGTGCACTGAGTTTTCTGTCATTTTTTTGCAAAAACCCAGACTTCATATAAACATCTTGAACGCAATTAATATTTAAGATATAAAGCCAACTTCAGCCAGA
>JAOZLU010000613.1 GCA_029934695.1 Desulfobacterales bacterium
CACCGGCGTGTCCAAGTTCAGCAGGGTCTCCATATTCTCGGAGCTCAACAATCTCGAAGATATCACCATGAGTCCGGACTATGCGGAACTGTTCGGCTACACCCGGGAGGAACTGGAGACCTGCTTTGCCCCGCACATTGCCAAGTCTGCCCGCGAGACCGGCATGACAGATGCGGAGGTGCTGGGGAGGCTGGAACGTCATTATGACGGATACCGGTTCTCTGCAAGGGACATAAAGGTGTATAACCCTTTCTCCGTGCTCTCGTCACTGAAACAGCGGAATTTCGGGAACTACTGGTTCGAGACCGGGACTCCGACCTTCCTGGTGAATCTGCTGAGGGAGAGAGAGTCCCGCCTGCCGGAGATCGAGGCTTTGAAGGTCGCGGAGGAGGTTTTCAGCACTTATGACATTGACTGCCTGAAACCCGAGGCCCTGCTGTTCCAGACGGGTTATGTGACGATTCATGACATCCGGGACGGCATTTACACCCTCGGATATCCCAACTGGGAGGTGAGAAACGCATTTGTGAGACATCTCCTGTTTTCCGTCACGCAGGGCATGAGCGGCACTGACGCATCGAAGTTCCTGCGGCTCTCAAAATATCTGGCGGCGGAGGATTTCAAGGCATTTTTTGAGACGGTCACCGCCATATTCGCAGCAGTTCCCTACTCTCTGAACTCCGGACGGGACGAGGCGTACTTCCACACCATGTTCTATCTCATGGTGTCCGCTTCCGGAACAGATGCGGAAAACGAGGTGCTGACCTGCCGGGGCCGCATTGACCTTGTGGCGGAGTTTCACGACAGCGTCCACATCATGGAATTCAAGTGCAACCGGAGTGCGAAGGCCGCCATAAGCCAGATCCGGAAGAAGGGGTACGCCGAGAAATACAGACAGGGCGGAAAGAAAATATTTCTTCTCGGCATCAACTTCAGCACGGAGAAGCGGGTTCCCGTGGAATGGAAGGTGGAGACAGCGGAGGGGGAGGCGGTCACGGCCGGGCAGAATGAAGGATGAAATCTGAGCCTTGTCGGGCGGGGGATCGTTCGACGGCTCGTCTGAGCTCGCCGAAGTCTGATCTCACGCCGAAGCCCCCGCGAGCAACAAGAGACCGGCATCGCACTCTGTTCGGGCAAAAGAAGTATTATTTAAAAAGGTGGGTTACGCTTCGCTTCACCCACCCTACAGGAGGATGGAGGACAGTATGATGAAAAATGATTTTTTGAAATTAATTGCAGTTTTCTTGCTCATAACGCTGTTCAGCCTTCAATTTCCGACTTATGCCCAGATTGTCCTGGACGGTTCCCTGGGAACAGCCGGACAGTTGAAAGGGCCTGATTATGATATTAAATCAGGATACGGACAGCAGGCCGGTGTAAATCTGTTTCACAGTTTCCGGGATTTCAATATCAATACCAATGAAAGCGCAAGCTTCAGCGGGCCTGGATCTGTTCAGAATATCATCAGCCGCGTGACAGGGGGATCATCGTGGATTGATGGAAAATTAAGCTCGACGATTTCCGGTGCGAATTTATATCTGCTGAATCCGGCAGGTGTCATGTTCGGGGCGAACGCGTCTCTGAATATCGGCGGATCATTCCATGTCAGCACCGCTGACTATCTGCACATGGGGAGAAATGAACGATTTTATGCGACGCCCATGGCGGGCGAGGTGCTTTCCGTAGCGTCTCCGGCGGCTTTCGGTTTTTTGGATGACAATATCGCCCCGGTCACTTTCAAAGGCGGGGAGATTCAGAAGGAAGACCGGGACAGTTATCCGGGAGGTCTTAAAGTTCCGGAAGGTGAGACCATCTCCGTGGTCGGCGGAAACATTGAAATTGCAGGGACGTATTATATAAGCACTGAAACAGGCAGTACCGAACTCCTGGGAAGTCTCAGTGCCCCCGGAGGACGGATTGACATGGCAGGTGTCGCGTCCGAAGGTGAAGTCGTTCCCACTGATTCGGGATTGGATGTCTCTTCGGAGAAACCCGGGAATATAACACTTGATCACGCGCTCATCAGTGTGAGCGGAGAAGGATCCGGAAATATTTTTATCAGCGGAGGGCAGTTTCTTGCCAATGACAGCACCATTCAGGCCGACACAAAAGGGGCCGGTCACGGCGGCATGACCGATATCCAGGCAGACTCACTGTCACTGGTGCGAAGCAGAATTTTCAGCGACACTTATGGAACCGGGAAGGGCGGAAGCATAATGCTCCGTGTGGCGGAATCTGTGAGTATTTCCGATTTCAGCAAAATTTTTGCAGATACGACCGGCGAGGATTCGGACGCGGGGGACGCAGGAACAGTTCTCATTGAAACCGGAAATCTCTCCCTGTCAGGCGGAGGAGCCGTTTCCAGTGACACCTACGGCGGCGGCAACGGCGGAACCGTCACTTTGCGTGCTGCGGAATCTGTCCACATTTCCGATCCGGAGACCAAGATTTTTACCGGCACGGAAGGATATTATCTGAATCCCGGAGAGGCAGGCGACGCGGGGATGATCCTGATTGAAACCCCGAAACTGTCCCTGTCTGACGAGGGGAATATTTCCGCTGATACCAGGGACGGGGGAGGCAGAGGGGGAACCATCATCATTTCGGGACCCGGAGGGATGCCTGCGGAGTCTGTCGAGGTTTCAGACAATGGCCGAATTTTATCCGGATCTTATGTCGCTTATCTGGAAGGCGGCACCGTGGGCGACGGCGGCACAGTCGAAATAAACGCCAAAAATGTCTCATTCACAGATGGCGGGCGGATCGGCAGTGAGTCCGACGGAAACGGAAGGGGCGGAAATATTGTCCTTCGCGCAGAATCGCTCAGATTCTCCGGGGCAAATGAGGAAGGTGTTGCCAGCAAAGCCTACACTTCCGCGCTGGGCAAGACACCGGATGCCGGCGATGCCGGGGATATTCTGATTGAGGCGGACCATGCTGTGTTTGAAAACAGCGGCGGTGTTACCGCAAGCACTGAGGGACCGGGCAATGCAGGCATTATAGAAATGAACATCAGCCGGCTCGAACTCGACGCCGGTGCTTCAGTTTCCTCGGCAAGCGAGAACACAGGGGGCGGCGGCGATGCAGGCAGCATTCATATCGTGGCGGAAAACAGTGTCAGCCTGAACAGCCACAGTTCCATAACCACGGAAACGGTGGGACATGGCAGTGCCGGAGAGATAACACTGGACTCGCCTGTGATTCGTATGAACAACGGCTCTTTCATCTCTTCTGCAAGCACATCCCTGACAGATGCTGCCGGTGACGCGGGGACAATAACCATTGACACACTTGATCTTTTTCTGGAAAACAGCAGTGCGATCACAACCCGGGCCGAAAACGCGGGAAAAGGCCAGATCACAATAACGGCCCCCGGGCTTCACCGCATGGGGGACAGCGAGATAACAACCAGCATCAGACGGGGCGGAAATGATGCCGGGGACATTGATATCAGCCCCCCGGAGTGGACCATCATGAACCAGAGCAAAATTGTTGCCAACGCGTGGGAGGGCAGGGGAGGAAATATTCATATTGCAACGGATCATTTCATACAGTCTCAGGACAGTCTGGTGGACGCTTCATCGGCGTTGGGCATTGACGGTTCGGTGCAGATCGAATCACCGGATGAGGATGTCAGCGGCGGACTGACGGTGTTGCCTGCGAGCCTTCTGGACGCGACCCAGTGGATGAGACTTCCCTGTGCGGCGCGGTCAGCCGAAAAAGTAAGCAGTTTTGTGATCACCGGAAAGGACGCTGTTCCCACCGCGTTTGATGACTGGCAGCCAAGCCCGCTGACATGGCTCGGTCGCCCGGATACGGAAGACGGCCTGTCCGGAAGAACATTCCTGAATCTGTCATCAGGTATGTCTGGCGACAGGGAAAAAGAAATGTTTTTTCCAAACTGGCCCTGTCTCTGGGAAGATTAAAAGGCTGATCCGTTTTTTTAATCAGCCCTTCCGGGGGGCTCACACAGGAGAAAGGAGCGGGATCATGACAAAAATGAGAAGACTTCCGGTGGGAGTGCAGGCATTCGAGACATTCGCAAGCCGGAACTG
>JAOZLU010000614.1 GCA_029934695.1 Desulfobacterales bacterium
GCGGAACCCGGAACCCGCCTTGTGCGGAACCCGGAACCCGCCTTGTGCGGAACCCACAATGGAACCCACCTTGCGCGTGTATGGTGGGTTTCGCTTCGCTTCACCCACCCTACATTTGCGAATCTGGTATAAAAAAGCGCGGAACCCATCTTGCGCGTGTATGGTGGGTTTCGCTTCGCTTCACCCACCCTACATTTGCGAATCTGGTATAAAAAAGCGCGGAACCCATCTTGCGCGTGTGATGGTGGGTTCCGCTTCGCTCCACCCACCCTACATTTTGCGAATCGGATATAAAAAAGCGCGGAACCCATCTTGCGCGTGTGATGGTGGGTTCCGCTTCGCTCCACCCACCCTACATTTTGCGAATCGGATATAAAAAAGACTTCCGAGGTCTCGGATATCTCGGAAGTCTTATACTCAGTTTATCCGGTTCTGATTATAACGGATTCAGGGGAGGCTCCCGCACCTGCCCTCAGACAGATCCGGCCTGAACGTGCAGGTTTAAGCTTTGTGCCCCTTTGTGCCCCCTTTGTGTCCTTTATGGTTAAAAAGGTGCGACGCGTGAGATGCTTTGGGGGGTCAACGTTGATCATCGTTCTGTTATTTCAGGGCAAACATTCACAGTGTTACACAGAAAAACATGGAACTCCATCTGAATTTTTCGTTTATCAAATATGTCAGTCTGTTATAAGAGAAAAGAACAGAGCGGGGAGCGGGCAAGACTTTTTCAAAACTTCAAAAGCCTGTCTGAATACGAGTTTTATAATTTCCTATATAATAAAAAAAGGGGATTGCATTAAAAAATGCAGTCCCCTTTTTGATTTTTTTATGGTAGCGGGGGCAGGATTTGAACCTACGACCTTCGGGTTATGAGCCCGACGAGCTACCAGACTGCTCCACCCCGCATCAACTGAGACCCTTTTTAGCCTGATTCACAAAGGATGTCAAGACTTTTTTTGAAAAAATTAATATAAAAGTCGTAATTTCTCATAATCTGTTGAAATTAATGAAAAATAAAAAGTGAAAAGTAAAAAGTCCAGCTTTTCACTTTCAATTTTTGTTTTATTGCAACTTTTCACTGCCGAAAAATTAACAGTGACGCTATTAAATCCTTTAAATGCTTCCGTTCAACCTGGGCCCCCTGCCCGTCAGCATGTTCCCTTATAAACAGCATGGTCACTGTCATTCGGGTCCATGACGGTCGGAATATGCTCCCGCTAACGTTGCAAGTTCTTCCCTTGAAACTGTTGCCGTGCCAACTTTTCCAACAACGATCCCGGCCGCTATATTGGCAAGGGCCGCGCCGTCTTCAAAAGAGAGTCCGGATGCAACGGCAAGCCCAATAACAGCAACGACCGTATCACCAGCCCCGGATACATCATAGACCTGACGTGTTTCAGCCCTGATTTTATGGGGTGATCTGTCCCGATAAAAAAGAATCATGCCATCTTTGCCACATGTGATCAGGAGATTATCAAGACCGGCTGTCTCAAGAATTTTTTTCCCCGCGTTTAACAGACCGGATTCGTCTGTAATTTCGATTCCGGACGCAAGCCCCGCCTCTTTTTTGTTCGGTGTCAGAAGAGAAACCCCTGAATATCTTGAAAAATCAAGTCCCTTTGGATCGGCAATGGTGATTTTTCCATGTTTTTTTGCAAGTGCAATCAGCTTTGACAGAAAGACTTCCGATATCAGCCCCTTTCCATAATCAGAAATTAATACCGCGTCAATATCAGAAATTTTATTTTCCATGAATGCTGTAAGTTGCTCAAGCGTCTGAGGTGAAACCTCCTTTCTTGTTTCCCTGTCAATTCTGAGTACATGCTGGTGAGCGGCAATAATTCTTGTCTTCCGGGTGGTGAATCTTTTGGTTTCCCGAATGATTCCGGATGTATCCAAACCAAGCTCATCAAATTTCCCGATCAGACGCCTGCCATCTTCGCCATCACCGATGACCCCGGCAGCCAGAACATTTGCCCCGAGGGCAGCAAGGTTATGCACGACATTGCCAGCCCCTCCCAGAGTATATCCCTCCCGCCTGACTGAAACAATCTGAACAGGCGCTTCCGGGGATATCCGGTTAACATCCCCCCATACATATTCGTCAAGCATCAAATCGCCCACGACAAGGATGTTGCATTTGTCAAAATTTGGAAGAACCATAAGCCTTATATTCCTTTATTCATTTGGATGCAGTTCGTGTTATTCCAAAACTGAAAATCAGAATTGTGGCATCTGATAATATCAGCACTGGTTCAGTTCAATGGGATTTTTCAGGGAAATAGCCCGGATTTGTCTTAAAAACAACAGGTTGTCCGTTTATTGGCATCCCTGTGCAACAGACTGATTTTACATGATTTCCCATTGAACTGAATTAGTGCCCCGGAGTGCAAAGCCTGCTTTGCACCCCGGACGATTTTTTTGTTAAAAGCTATATCTTCTGCTTAAAAGGTCGGTACCTGTCAAGTTATCTCCCCCGGTATGGCAAACTCAATGATATGTGTCACAATATCGCCGGAATATATACCGAGGACGATGAGCAGTACCGCAGCCATCAGAAGCGGAATCACCATACCGGCCGGGGCCTCATCAAATGATGTTTCCTCTTTTTCATGGTGATGGTGATCAGTAAAGGGTTCATAATAGCAGATTTCAATGATCCTGAAAAACAGGACAACATTCACAAGACTGCTGAACAGCAGCGCAGCCACAAATCCGTAATGCCCGGCTGCAATCCCGCCTGAGATCAGATACCATTTGCTGAAAAATCCGCACGTCGGCGGCACCCCGATGATTGACATTGCTCCGATGACAAACGCTGCCATGGAAAAGGGCATTTTTTTGAACAGCCCTTTCAGGTAATCAAAAGAATCCCCTTTTGTTTTGTATAAAATCGTTCCGGCCGCGAGGAATATACACAACGTCATCATGGCATCATTGACAATATGCAGTATCGCCCCTGTCATTCCGGCCCGGTTTCCCAGCCAGAATCCGCCCACCATGTAGCCCACCTCGGCAACCACCACATACGCGAGGATTTTTTTCAGACTTTTCTGGGACAGGGCAAGCAAAGACCCCGTGACAATGGCAATCACAGCCATCCACACAATCGGGCCGCTGATATTCAGCGTGTCAAAAGAGAATTGCGGCGTGAACACCGACAGAGTGATACGGATCATCACATAGATCATCACTTTGGTCGTCAGCGGCGCAATCAGACTGCTGCTCATGGAAGGCGCATAAGAATAGGCATTTGGCAGCCAGGCGTGCAAAGGGAAAAACGCCATTTTCACGAAAAGGCCCGTGAGGCAGAACGCATAAGCAAACAGAACCATCTTGGATTCATAGAGCTTGGGGAGTATCGAAGCGAGATCTGCCATATTCAATGATCCGGTAGCCAGATACAGATACCCGATTCCCAGAAGATAGAGACTGGCGCCGATTGTCCCCATGAGCAGATAATTGAGACTGGACAATGCGCCGCGGTCTTTTCCGATGCCAATCAGGGCATAGCCGGTCAGGGATGTGATTTCCAGAAGCACATACAGGTTGAATGCGTCTCCGGTAATCACCATGCCGGACAGACCCGTCACAAACAGAATATAAAGTGTATAAAAAGCACCTGTTTTTTCCGGAAATTCCTCCTCGACAGTCCTCTTGTTGGCAATCAGATTCAGAAGCGCAACCAGGAAAATGACAATAAGGACAAGTCCGTTCAGGTGGTCAACATTATACGCAATCCCCCATGGCGGGGTCCATCCGCCCAGGTGGTACTCAATCACTCCGCTTTCCAGAACCATCCCCATCAGACCCACAGCCGAATAAAGGGACATGCCAAGGGCCATGACTGCAATGGGAAAACACAGTTTTTTATTCAACCATCCGGCAGCAGAGATGATAAATGCGGAAAGGAGCGGAACAACAATAATAAGTGCAGGAAAATTTTGGCTCATTTCAAATAAATCCCAAATTCCAAATAAATCTCAAATTCCAAATAAATCCCAAATTCCAAATAAATCCCAAATTCCAAATTCCAAATTCCAAATTCCAAAT
>JAOZLU010000615.1 GCA_029934695.1 Desulfobacterales bacterium
AGACGAATTCTTCTCTCGGCGGGGGTGGGTTTAATGAGTTTCGGTTTGAGGATAAAAAAGGCTCGGAGGAGATTTATTTTCATGGTGAAAAAGATTGGAATATTGATATCAAAAACAATAAAAATCAAAATATTGGTAACAATGAAACTTTGTCAGTCGCTCAGAACCGAACAAAGACTATTGGTTTCAACCAATTTGAAACAATAGGAATGAATAAAACAGAAACTGTCGGAATAAATCAGGAAATTATTGTTGGTGCAAGATACGAGCTAATATGCGGTGCCAGCAAAATAACAGTGGAAAGTAATGGTAAAATCACAATACAAGGCAAGGAATTTGAATTCACAGCATCGGGACCTGTGAAAATCAATGGCAGTGTAATTGATCTGAATTAACATAGGAAAAAAAATTGCAGTTTCGTAATTTTACATATTTCCCCAGATTACAGTTTAAAAGTTTAGATGAAAAAAAACGGGAATTCGGTGTCGTGGTCTTACGAGGAACTTTTGAAATCCACAACGGTAAAGCACTACATTTAAGTCAGAAACAAGAGCCATTGGTATTAGCGGATGAATATCATGGCAAAATAGGAGAATCCAGTCTGCGGCTGGAAAATAATCTGGCTCCTTACAAACTTAGAACTGATATTCATGTTAATGCTGTTGCTCACGCACCGGGTGAAAAATATTTGCAACAATGGGAAGCAGGGATTAAGGTGGGTAAAATACAAAAGAAAATACTTGTTACCGGTCCTCGCCAGTGGCGATTTAATTCTGTTACGGGCTGGGAATTAACCGTCCCCCGTCCATGTATCGAAGTTCCTATTCGTTATGAATATGCTTTTGGCGGAATATGGGAGTATGAAAAAGAAAAAAAAATCTGTGAAGAAAATCCGGTTGGCATCGGGTTTTCCGACAAGGCGTTATCAGATACCAAACATCCCATAGCTGCACCCCAAATTACGTCACCTGAAAATCCTGTTAAAGAATTTGGCAAATCCTACAAACCGGAAGGCTTCGGCTCCATATCTTCTGCCTGGAAGCCGCGTCTGAATTTTGCGGGAACCTATGATGAGAGGTGGAAAAAATTTCGTAGTCCTTATTTGCCGGATGACTTTAAGTTTGAATTTTATAACAGCGCCCATCCGGGCCTGATTTATCCCGGATTTGTCAGAGGTGATGAGACAGTGGTGTTGATTAACATGAATCCTGATTCATATCTGAGTTTTAAACTGCCTGATTACAGTCTAAGTTTGCTTGTGCGCTGGGAAGATGGTCAGATGGCTCCGCTTCCAATTATGCTGGATACGATTCACATTGAGGTGCCGGGGAAAAAGGTCTATCTTACATGGCGGGGAATTTTTCCCCTTGTCAAACCGATCCGTGTTTTGGAAGCGCGAATAAAAATTCCCGATTCTGTAAAACAGACCTCATCAAACGGAGAAGATATTAGCAATGGCCGTTAATGAAGGTGCAAGAAAATCTGGGAAATTTATTGTCGTAAATACTATACCGGATGTTTGTTTAACCCCCCCGAATCCTTCTCCGGTGCCTTATTCGATAGTGGCTTATCTGGATGATTCTGTTGATTATAGTAAAAATGTAAATTTTACTTGTCAACCTGCCGCTATGATGAAGAGCCGTGTTTCAAAGGTTACAGGAGATGAAGCAGGAAGCGCAGGAGGTGTTTCATCCGGAGTTAATGTGGGTTATTGCAGGCCGATTAAAGGAAAACACAGTACCACTGTTCGAGTGAATGGTGAATATGTGCTTTATCATTCAGGTCTTATGGATATGAACTGTGCGGGTCCGGAAGGAACGGGCAATACGGTTGGCATAATTTGTTTTTTAGGCTTATCGTGTTCAGCCGCCATAAGTCCGGGCGAAGAAAAACAGCCATGTGATCCGGAAACCCCGCAGGAAGAAATTTTCTTAGAAAACCTTCCGGATAAAGTCAAAGAATGTCTCAAAAAGAAATTTGAAAATATTTTTGAAAAGATCAAAGATGCAGCAGATATTCGTAAAGATTTTGAAAAGATATTAGATATCATATCTAAGACCGATTGGAAAGACTTCCGGGACGCATATAAAGCTCTGGACGAAATTGTTGATGTCTTTGAAGAAAAATTCAAGGGGTTAAAAGAATTAGAGGATATTTACAAATTTGTCAAAAATGTCCGTGATTTAGCCAAAACGCTGTCCGGTGAGGGAGGGGCGGATTTTAGTTCCACGCTTAACGCGCTGGGAGAGATTGCCAATGTAATTGACAAAGGCTCTGAATTGCTGGGTTGTAAGAATTTCAGTCTTGGAAATGTGGCTGATCTGATCGGACTGGATCAGCTTGCAAAAACACTGGGGTTGCATGATTTTACTTTCGGCGACCTTGCAAAATTGGAGGATTTGATATCAGGTCTGATCAATTCAGATTTGGATGACCCTGCCTCTGTAATCAGTGCTTTGGGGCAAATTGCTGATATTGCATTGTTGCTCAACAAAAATGTCAAAGTAATTCAGAATGACTGCTATCGTAATTTAGTATCTGATAACCTTCAAACAATTGTCAGTTTGGCCAAAATAGGTTCAAATCTGGCATACAAATTAGATAATAAAGATTTAAGCAAACCTGCTGTGTTGATTGACATCGCGGGTGATGTGGCTATGATCGCCAAATTCGGCGTTGATTTTATCAACGATCCTTATCTGAAATGTCTGTTCAGTGATACTTTAAAGGATATTGCCGATATTGCTTATGAAGCATCAAAATTGGCATCAAAATTATCTGAAACAAACTGGAAGGATCCTGCTGATGTTCTCGATGTGTTAGGCGACGCTGCTATTCTTGTTGATTCCGGTATTGACAAGTTTGTCAAAGACCCTTACTGGAGTTGTCTGTTAGATGATCTTTTCAAAGATATTGGGAAATTGTCACACACGGCATCGAAGCTAGCAGACATCGTTCCCAAACTGGCCAAGATACCTGATGATGTAATCAGCATCGCATCAGAA
Organism: Desulfobacterales bacterium; assembly: GCA_029934695.1. GTDB lineage: Bacteria > Desulfobacterota > Desulfobacteria > Desulfobacterales > 4be13 > JAOZLU01. The sequence continues at coordinate 3,006 of JAOZLU010000615.1, forward strand.
ATAGAGGATATCGTGTCAGAAATAGAACATCTGGATTGGTCTGATCCCCGTGCCATTGTCAGAACAATATCTCATATCGTTCATGTAATTGAACGCATCGTGAAAATAGTTGAACTTATAGACGAACTGGTTGATCTTATAAAAGATTTAATTGAGCAAATAGATAAATGGAGATCTAAGAAATGCTGTGCTGAAAAAAGAGCGAAAAACGGATGCTTGGTAACCAAGAAGTCATCTGAATCAAAGGCACCTCCGCCTAAAAAGAAATCTCCGCAACGAAAGCGTTCTCCTCGAAAACAGACAGACTGGATGTAAGGAGACGATCATGCCCAAAGTCCTAGACGACTACAAAGAAGGCATTATCCACATCAACAAGGTGGATCATTATGAATCGGAAGACGGCCTCATGTTACATCGGCTTGCAAATGATATGTATGAACAACTCAGCTTCGATCCCAAAAACCCCTTTCACCTCTACTTCTCGCCGGGATTCATCGCAAAGCACATTGATTTCCGCCATGAGATAAACGTCAGGGGGAAAAAATCGTGGGAGATCAGAGATATGGTTAAACAGCCTGCGGCGAATAAATATCTCGAAAGGCAATCCCGTAAGAAAAAATTGGGCCAGCCGTTAGTGAACACAGTTCTGTTCAACAAAGCCGGCGGCTATCGGGAGCAGATACTGAAGCTCATGGGCGAGGTGGAACGCAAGCAGGACACTTACAAACGCAAATATGCCCGGGAGCCGAGATTCATCTACGAAAGCGATGAGCCATATTTCTTTGCTGACTCAAGGGGCAGAAAAGGCGGTGGCGGTCCTGACATCAGGAAGATTCACCGGAAACGGTTAAGGTATGCGGTAACAAAGCTGGAAAGTCATGACAGATATGTCATCCATCACTTTGAAAAGCCGCCTTCGTTTGATGTCAGTTATGTGTTCTGATAAAGCTTATCACTGTCAAACTTTTTAAAAATGATTCTTTCCACAGGTACAAACAATATCTCTTTCCGATCATGGGAAAGAGAGGAAGAAATGATACATTTT
>JAOZLU010000616.1 GCA_029934695.1 Desulfobacterales bacterium
TGATGTTTGATGTTTGATGTTTGATGTTTGATGTTTGATGTTTGATGTTTGAAATGTAAACGTAAACCGGGAATTGGAAATTTGAGACTCTGGTTCCCTGTTTCCAAAAGGATTTGTTATGAAAAAGACGTTTATGCCATCCTTTAAGGATGACGACGAACTGCGGGTGCATCAGTTAAAGGGCCTTCAATGGACGGTGGCCCATGCGTATCATGGTTCTCCCTTTTATAAAAAAAGACTTGATGACGCGGGTGTCCGACCGGGAGATATTCAATCTCTGGATGATTTGAGGAGACTCCCTTTTGTCACGGCGGATGATCTGCGGGAAGGATATCCGTTTCCCCTTCTCTCTGTTCCTGAATCCCAAGTCGTGAGAATTCATGCCTCTTCCGGGTCCACCGGGAAGAAAAAGGTGCTTGCATATACCCGGAAGGATATTGATGACTGGGCACATTTTTTTGCCAGGTGCTATGAAATGGCCGGCCTTACCGAGACGGACAGGGTGCAGATTGCTGTGGGATATGGAATTTGGACAGCAGGCGCAGGTTTTCAACTGGCGTGTGAGGAATTCGGCGCCATGGCTATTCCTACGGGACCGGGAAATATTGATATGCAATGCGAGGCCCTTGTTGATCTTCAGTCAACGGTAATGTGCTGCACCGCTTCCATGGCCCTGCTGATGGCAGAGGAGATTCATAAAAGAAACCTGAGAGACAAAATCGCTCTGAAAAAGCTTATATTCGGGTCGGAGAGAAGCGGCGCGGCCATGAAGAAGCGAATCAGGGAACTGACGGGCGTGGAGGAGATGTTCGATATTCCGGGCATGACTGAACTCTACGGGCCTGGTACGGGGCTTGACTGCCTCAGGCATGAGGGAATCCACTACTGGGCGGATTATTATATCCTCGAAATTCTGAGTCCTGATACAATGGAGCCTGCGGAGGATGGAGAAATAGGAGAGATGGTGGTGACGACCCTCTGCAAAGAGGCAGCCCCCCTTATCCGCTATCGGACCCGGGACCTGACCCGATGGATCGGCCGCCCATGTTCCTGCGGGAATATTCTGCCCATGCATGACAGGATCATGGGCCGGTCCGATGATATGATTATCTTCCGAGCCGTGAATATCTATCCTCGACAGATAGAAGAGGTGCTTGCTGCGTTTCCGGAACTCGGCAGTGAATATCAGATCATTCTGGACAGGAGAGATGACGGTAGGGAATACATGGCCCTGAAAGCAGAGCGCTGTGAAGGTGTTGACGCGGCCCTGAATTCAGAACTGTGCCAAAAAATAGCCAAAAAAATCAAGAGCCGGATTTTCGTGAGTGCGGATGTGGAAGTGACAGACTACGGCTGTCTGCCGAGAACAGACAGAAAAAGCAGGCGGGTGTTTGATAAGCGGGAGGGTTAGAGGCCAGGGGTCAGAGGGCAGAGTTGTCCCCTTGCCCCTTGCCCCTTACCTTCTTCCAAAATGAGGAGGCATGATGAAAAAATTTGACTACTACCAGCCGGAAACTTTGAAAGAGGCATTCAGTTTGATGGAGAAATTCAAAGGCCGCGCCAAATATGTTGCCGGCGGTACGGATCTCATTGTACGCATTAAGCAGAAAGTTATACAGCCTGGCGCGCTGATTTCCCTGAGAGGTATAGATGCGTTGAAGAGCATCCGCCATAATGGCGGATTGTCCATGGGAAGCATGACTCTCATCCGGAACATGGAGAGAGACGCTGTCATTACCCGCGACTATCCTGCACTCAAGCAGGCGGTTTCTGTTCTGGCAAATCCTCAAATCCGGAACGTCGCCACTGTGGGCGGCAATTTTTGCAATTCAGCCCCATGTGCGGATTGTGCGCCGCCACTGCTGGTTATGGAGGCGATTCTGATGATAGATGGTCCCGGTGGCACCAGGGAAGTCCCTGTTGATGATTTCTTCAAAGGCCCCGGGGAGAACTGCATGGATTCTGTTGAAATTTTGAAAGCGATCAAAGTCCCTGATATCCGAAATCCGAAATTCAAAACTGGCATGGCTTTTCTGAAAACTGGCCGTGTGGCCCAGGATCTCGCCATTGCCAGCGCAGCCGCATTGGTGAGCATGGATGGCAAAATTTGCCGGGAATGCCGGCTGGCTGCTGGATCAGTGGGTCCCATCCCTCTGAGGCTCAGACGTGCTGAAAAACTCGTCAAAGGAGAAGAGATAACTCCTGAGCTTTTAGAACAGGTTGGCAAGACGGTGGAACAGGAGGTGAGTCCCATCACGGATATCCGTTCAACTGAGGAATACAGAAGATTGGTAACGGGTGTCATGATACGCCGGGGGATCGGACAGGCTATTGGAATGGTGAATGGTGAATTATGAATTGTGAATTATGAATTGTGAATTATGAATGGAGGATCATGGATGAAAAAAACTATTAATTTCATTTTGAACGGGCATGAGGTTTCTGCGGAGGTGGAATCTCATAAGATGCTGTTGCAGGTGCTCAGGGACACGTTTGGACTGACCGGGACCAAAGAAGGCTGTGGCATGGGGGAATGCGGCGCATGCACGGTGCTGGTTGACGGAATGAATATAGATTCATGTATTTTCCCAGCTTTTGAGGTTCATGGGAAATCTGTGACAAGTATCGAGGGATTGCTGGGAGAAGGAAACAGACTCCATTCGATTCAGGAGTCATTTGTGGAAAAAGGAGGCGTCCAATGCGGCTTTTGCACACCTGGAATGATCATGTCTGCGAAAGCACTTTTGGATGAGACCCCCAACCCCGAAGATGGGGAGATAAGAAAAGGGATTTCCGGGAATCTGTGCCGTTGCACCGGTTATGTTCAGATTATAGAGTCCGTTAAAGATGCTGCGGTGAGACGGACAGAGTAAAACAAGTTTTCAACTTGTTTTCAAACCGGAGTGCTGAAATGAAATTTTTGCATACTGAAAAGACCATTTTTGCACTCCGGACAATCTTTTTGTTAAAAGTAATGGAAAATGCCAATTGTCCGCCAGAGGTCAAATAAAATTTGCGATTTCCAAAAAAATATGCTTTAGTAATCAGATTAAAATTTCACTGATTATAACGGATTCAGGGGAGGTTGCAATAACAGCCGGTTTTTTGGCCGGGAAAGATATCTGAATCCGGACTTTGTTTTTTCGTTGTGGTCATGGATGTTATACAAACTTTAAGAAAAAAATTGGCTGGAGCGCAAAGCTGTTTTGTGTTTGCCCGGGCGAAAACACGGATTTCAAGGGACTCGCACAAAGCAGGCATTGCTTCCTGAACTATGCAATCATACAACATACGCTAAGAAAATATGAAATATATAATAAGTCTGTTCATTATCTTTCTATGCTCAGTCCCAAATATGGCTGATGCTTCTGTAACTATCGAAATTCAGAAAGAAAAAATCGTATTGCACGCTGAAAAAGCCTCTGTGGGTGAGATTTTGGAAAAAATTCGCCAAAAATACCCGGTGGAGATACGGGGGATGGAACACAGGGAAGAAGAGATCCTCACTTTTTCCGCCAAAGGAACTCTGGAAGATGTGATTAAACGCCTGCTGCGATATATAGGCGAAGAGAATTGCGCTTTTGAATTCACGGATGTAAGGCTGACACGAGTTTCAGTGCTGCCGAAATCAAAGACCAGAGCCTCCTCACATTTCCCCAAAGCGAATCAGAAAAAGGCTCAGAAAAAATTTGGCAATGTTGTTCAGGTAAAGGGCGTAAATAAGGGAACTCAGGCTGAGGAACTGGAATTGCAGAAAGATGACCTTATTGTCGAGTACGACGGTGTTAAGATTCGCAGTGCACAACAACTTGTGAGAGAAGTAAAAAAGAAATCAGACAGGGAACAGGTGGAGATGACCGTGATGCGTGATCGCATACCCATTCAATTTGTTCTCAAAGGGGGCCTTATCGGTGTGCGGATTGTCACAATAAAAATTCCAAAAGAGGAACTCGACAGTTACTAAGCAACTTTCCAAAATGCTCGCCTGGGATTGACAAATCCCAGGCATTGCTCCCAAAATGAAAATGCTCGCCTGGGATTGACAAATC
>JAOZLU010000617.1 GCA_029934695.1 Desulfobacterales bacterium
CGGGGGCTTTAGCTGAGGCTTTCAACCGAGAACCTGCCCCCGCCGTCCGCTTCATCTCTGGGTTAGGCTTTAATCAAGACTGTATTCTGGTTTTTCCAATTCATCATCTTCACTAAAGAATTCTTCATTGACAGGAATAGCAAAAAGATATTTTGGAGGCTCGCCCCACTGAAAAATTTCAATACGCTCTTTATGGACAGAGGCAACAAAAGAACCTTCTGGTGAATCGAAATGCCCCACAAATAGCTTCTTGCTACCTTTACTTTTTTCTATAGCTTCCTGTATGGATATCATCCTTTCAATTTATTTATCATCTTCTTCGTCTGAATCACTGAACAGCCAGTAAACAGCTCCGCCGACAATCGCCGCTGCTGAAACCGGCACCGAAAGGGGAGCCGCTATAACTGCCACGGTTGCACTAACAACGACAGCTCCGACCCCAGCTCCTTTACCACAGATATCTTCATACGACAAACCCGAAAAATAATCTGATATTTCAGGCAATTCTATGTCTGCCCTCTCTATCACCTCTTCAACAGCCCATATTCCTGCCTCCCATTTCACTTCTGCAATTACTTTCCTGTTTCTGATAACAGCCTTTACTACATAAGACACTCCTTTTTTAACAACCTCCTTAACCACCAAACCTGCGCCCCGCCGACCGCTGCTCCTGTCGTAGCCAGCTTGGTCATTATGGCAGCACCTGACGCACCTTGGACGGCTGCTGCTGTGGCACCTGCTGCTCCGATATTTTTTACCGCTCTCCCGACCTCCGCCGCTGTCACAGTATCATCAGCCACATCTCCGGCGATACAAGTAGCTTGCCATAGTGCGACACACAGAACTATGACGAAAATAAATACAAATTTTTTGGCATAACTGCTTTTCATTTTTTCCCCTTAAATGGTTAAAGTTGAATTGATAATGCAAACTCTACATTGCTATCTGATTCACAGTAGCACAATCGAAAAATTCATACCACCCCCTCAGCGTTTAAAAAGCCTAACGACCTGCATCAGCCGCCGCGCAGTGATGTAAAAAGAAAAAACGGGCGGTTGTTCGCGGTCGGATGAATGCTTTGGTTCGGCACTTTCTTACCGATTAAGTTATGAAAAAACCGTGGTCTGTCCCCGATTTTCGATTTTTGAGCAGCAGTTTATAGTTTTGTTACTTATTGTAAATCAGGCTTCAAATCATTCCAGGGTCTGGCTTTTTCATAAGCACGAGCTGCTTGAAGAACAAGATCATCCCGATAACGGGGAGCAACTATTTGCAAACCTACTGGTAACCGGTTCGGAGTAAAACCGGCGGGAACGGAAGCGGCCGGATGTCCGGAGAAGTTAAACGGGTAAGTAAAAGCCACGGCCCCCAAAAGTGTAACAGGTTGTCCGTCAATCTCTGAGGGAGGCGGTCCACTGGCCGCAAATGCTTCAGTCGGCATGGTTGGGGTAAGCAAAAGATCAAATTCGTTAAAAAGTTTTTCCAAGTGTGAGTTTAGTTCGGCCCGCAACTTCTGGATAGCAGTAAGTCGGGTAACCGTCGTATTCCGGATCTTATCTAACACGGTAACAAGTGTTTTTCCGATTGAATCTTTTTCTTGTTCCAGAATCCCCTGTAACTGCGCATATATGTCCGTAGATATCAGTTCGGCCCATGCATCCCCCATATTGGGCAGGCTGCCGGACCACAGCTCCACTTGATGTCCCATTTCTGCAAAGGCCTGAGCGGCTTTTTCAACACAATCAAGCACCTCTTTTTGCACAACCGCATACCCCAGAGTCGGACTAAAAGCGATTTTGAGACGCTTCGGAAGGTTATCTATCTCTGCAAGATAGGACTTGCCCGGAACTGGAAGCGAAAAAGGATCAGCCGGATGATAGCCGACAGTGCAATCCATATAGAGTGCTGCATCCCGTACGTTTCGGGAGAGAGGACCCATTACGGACAGGGAACTGTAACTCACATAAGGCATTGGTCCTATAGGAATTCTGCCGAAAGATGTTTTAAGTCCAAAACACCCTGAATAGGAGGAAGGAATGCGTATTGAACCGCCAGCATCAGACCCTGTACATAGCGGAACCAATCCAGCCACAACCGCAGCTGCCGACCCACCGCTTGAGCCTCCGGGGGTCATTTCAAGGTTCCAGGGATTGCGAGTGGTTCCATAAAGTCTGTTTTTGGTGAAACCGGTAAAGCCAAATTCTGGTGTATTAGTTTTGCCCATCACAATAGCCCCCGCTTGCTTAAGCCGGGCTACCTGGATCGAATCTTCAAGGGCCATATTATCCTTGAACGGTATCGAGCCATAACTGGTCACCATTCCGGCAACATTTTCTAGATCTTTGACTCCCAGAGGAATCCCGGCAAGTGGCCCGACATCTTTTCCAGCAGAGATCATTTCGGTTATATTACGGGCTTCAGACAGAGCCTTCTCCGGGCAGAGATCGACAAAGGCATTTAAATCATGATTAACCGTATCAATACGTTCCAAGGTCGTCATTATCAATTCTAGAGGAGAAATCTCCTTTTTTCTGATTAGAGAAACCAGTTCCCAGGCTGGCTTGTAAAAGATACTCTTCATTTTCTTTCCTTATTTTTGTCTACATTGGCAAGACAGCCCACGGTTTCTCTGAGAGTAAAAGTAGGTATCTCATCCGTTTATTCGGAAAGTTGAAATAGAGAGGGCAGTGCCATTAAACCGGCCCTGCCCTCCTTACCCCCCTTGCAGATTAAACCTACAAGAGCAACAATCCAAGGAGGAAAACGATCGCACTGGTAACCAGTACCACCATCGTGTAACCAACAATTTCACGTGCCTTTAGACGGGTAATACCCAAAAGTGCCAGGGCCCAGAAGGGTTGCAGCATATTGGTCCATTGGTCACCATAGGAAATAGCCATAATGGTTTTGGGCATGGATAGGTTAAGAGTGTTAGCAGCTTCCACCATAATGGGTCCTTGAACGGCCATCTGGCCACCACCGGAAGGCACAAACAGATTGACCAGGCCGGCACTCAAAAATGTTAGCAGGGGGAAAGTTGTAGCGCTGGAAACAGCTACAAACCACCCGGCTATAACAACGACAAGACCGGAAAACTTCATCATTCCCATGATCCCTGCATAAAACGGGAACTGGATGATAATTCCTGAACAGGCTTTAGTTCCTTCACTTACCGCGCTGATATAATTGATTGGAGTACGTTGTAAGATTATCCCGACAAAAAGGAAGGTAAAGTTGACTATATTTAGATTTAGTTTGAATCCTTTTGTAGCAAAATACCAGCAAACGTACGACAAACCCATCAGGCCAATGATTAATGAAATTACCTGGCTGTTTTCAACCTTATCCGCAATGACCATATCTTCTTTTGCGATAACTTTAACCTTTTCATCTGCCACCAGTTCAGGATCGATATCTGTAATTGAGACAATTTCATCCTCATTTTTAGGAGACATCATCATCATGATTAAAGGTATAACGGCAAATAGGGCAAGCGTGACAACTATATTCAAGGGACTAAAAATAGTTTGACTGGTAGGAATAACCCCGATACTCTTGACCAGAAAATGATCCTCTGTCGCTACCAGAAGAGGAGCCGAAGCCGATAAGCCGCCATGCCAAGTCAGAAATCCTGCATATCCAGCCGCACCCAAAAGAGGGTAATGCATTGGAATATTTCTTAAATGACCGCTTCGCCCAACCTCACGGGCCATCAAGGCCCCAACAATGATACCCAGTCCCCAGTTAATCCATGAAGCTATTGCCGCAGTCAAAGCCACCAAAAAAACAGCTCCGGTTTGACTCGATGGTATGGCGGCAAGTTTCTCAATACCTTTACGGACGATAGGGGAAGTCGCCAAAGCATGACCTGTCACCAGAATCAAGCACATCTGCATGCCGAATTTCAGGAGTACCCAGAAACCTTTATTCCAGTACTGGATCATTTCAAAAGGACTGCTTTTAGTAAGAGCCAAGCCTAATATGTAGGTGATAAAAGTTAAAAGAATAGCAAATAACATAGGATCCGGCATCCATTTGCGCGCCCATCT
>JAOZLU010000618.1 GCA_029934695.1 Desulfobacterales bacterium
ACTGTCTGCAAAATATGGATCGCTTCCTCCACGCCGATTTTTTCCGTTGCCTTTTTCATCAAATTCAGGCTCAGTATGGCATGAAGAATAATCAGGAAGAATATTCCTGCAAATAAGATTTTATGATCTTGTTATTTGATTAATCAAGACAGCTTTTTTACCAATATATAATTGCATATCATAACGAAATGCGGATTTCAACAGAAAAATCATTCAATTCAGGCGAAAAGCTGATTATAACGAATTTAGGGGAATCCGGAGCGACAAACATTATGCCAGACTGCAAGTTTCTTCGGATAATAAGCTGCACAGGGAAAAAGGAAAAAAACTTGTAATTTTCTGACAAACCTGTTAACAACAGATTTGTTCTGATTCAGATGATCCTGTTTTCCTGAAAAATATAAATCAGAGTGGAGCAGGACGCTTTGTCTGGCATTAGCTGACATTCAGGCTCATCATTATTTTTTGAGTTCAACATTATCGTTTTAGCTTGGCAGTGAAACTGGAAAGTGATTTTATCACCTGATTGAAATTATTAACCAGAGCATATTCAGCAGGTGGTAATTCCCATTCCCGATGCCTCTGGGATTTTCCAGGCATTTCCACCGGATTTGTCAATCCAGCAGGATCAGCGGTTTCCGATGAATGATTTCAGAAGGTTACGGAACTGTTTTCAACTTTGAACTTTCAATTTTTTTGAACTTTGAACTTTGAACTTTTGGAGGTAAATATGCTGAACACATACAAGAATGGAAACACAGGGCGAATATTTTGCTGCCTGATTATGCTTATCATATTGGTCAGCCCATTCATGGCTGTGGCCGAGGATGTGGATGTGCTTGTATGTCCGGAAGGCTGTGGGATATTGATAAGTGATTTGTACATAAGCAGGGAACTCAGGCGCGCCGGATCTGACATCAGTTGGAACCCCGTTCCCACAGGCGGTTATCTGTATAACCTGATGGAAATGGGACGAAACAGCAAAAGATGGAAAAACACCATTTTTGCCATCAATGATGACACACTGAGTTTCGGGCCCGGGGGCGGGCAGAAACCGTTCACAAAATTCATAACCGAACCTGTCAACGAAAAATTCAGGCTCCTCTACGGTTTTTACTGGGGACCGACCGGACACTATTTCATCACCCTTGACCCGAATCTTAAAAGTTTCTCTGATCTGAAAGGAAAAAAACTCGGTCTCGGCCTGACCACACAAAGCGACTGGGGCATGAACCCCACGCTGGATCTGGAATATGGCTATGGTATCACTTCCGAAAACACTGAACTCTCCTACTTAGGCCCTGCAAAACTGGGGAAACCTTTCTTAAACGGAAAAATTGACGCCATTGTTGCGGCCCTGGGCACAGGCCCCGGTTTCAGAGACTGGCTCCCTTCAGCAATCTTTTGGGAATTAAAAAAGTCCGGGAAAAAACTTTATTATATCGGCCATGATCCCGGGACAGGCGACAAACTGAATGAAAGACTGAAAACCGCTTACATCACTCTGGATATCCCTGCGGGCACACTCCCCGGGCAGACAGAGGCCATACATACCATTACAGATCGTGATTTCAAAGCCTGCCATGAGAGTTTTCCTGATGATTTGGCGTACAAAATCGTCATGACCGTTGCAAAGATCGGCCCCAAAATGAAACTGAATGTGGGACTTTGGCAGACTTGGAGTCCTGAAATGATGGTTGCCGGTCTGTCAGAGGAAAACGCCAGCCCCGGGGCCGTCCGGGCATATAAAGAGCTTGGATGGTGGGGCCTCAGAAAGAAATGGTGAATTATGAATTGTGAATTATGAAGGAGGATAGATGAAACTCAGAAACAGATTTTTGGTCCCTACCATTGCACTGATTATCATGGGAATGGGAACTTCGACAATCATATCGTATCTGTATTCAAAGAATGCCATAGAAAATATGGCCATAAGCCAGATGAATCAGAGTGCCGACTCGGCCGCGGATCAGCTTGCCTTCTGGATAAAGCTTATCAGGTTGAACATAAGCAGTTGGAGCGAAGAAAATACCTTTGAAACAGCCGTTCTGGACACCTTTCTCGGGGAATCTGCGCGGGAGATCGCCAAAGAAAGATTGTCGAACATAAAAGAGGATTACGGTATTTTTGAGAATCTCGTCCTGTTTGACTTGACAGGCGAAGCAATTGCCTCGGGCAACACCGGGGTGGTTGGGAATCTGAATATATCTGACAGAGATTTCTTTCAGAAATCCCTCAATGGCGAACTTGTTGTCTCACAGGTGGTGAAAAGCAAGGTTTCAGGATCGCCCGTCTTTGTCGTCTCAGCACCTGTCAGGCAGTACGAGGAAAATATCGCCGGTGTGTTCACCGGAACTGTCACCATGAATTTTATCAGCAAAACATTTATTGAACCGATCAGGGTGGGAGAGACAGGCCACGCACACTTATACAATGCAGAGGGCCTTATGGTTGTGGATTGCGGCAGAGAAAATGTCTTGGAAGTGGATGATGAGAACAAAGCGCTCAGACAGGAAATAATGAAAAAAGAGAGCGGGTTTGTCAGATGCATGATCGGAGGGCTGGAAAAAATGGTTGTGTTCAGAAAAGCTCAGGGGACAAACTGGACCATAGCTGTTTTGGGCAGCACCGCGGAACTGCTCGCCCCAGCCAGAAAGATCGGCCAGTCTGTTTTCGTCCTTACCGTGTTCATAGTGACGCTTGCGGGGATCATCTTATGTATCATTGTACGATCCATTGTGAAACCTGTCAACGATATAGGTGCGACGCTCAGAGACATCGCCGAAGGCGACCTCAGTACCGGAATCAGCATTGACCGAAACGACGAAATCGGTGAAATGGGAAAGGACCTTGACAATGCGGCAGACAGTCTGAGGAAAATCATAAAAGAGGTCACAGAGACAACGTCCAGACTTACAGACACCTCTCAGGGGATGTCGGATGTTTCTTCAAAGATGGCCAAATTCGGAAAAGAGATGAACGAACAGTCCGTGACCGTGGCCGCAGCCTCTGAGCAGATCACTGCGAGCATCGGGACGGTCGCATCTTCAGCAGAACAGGCAAGCGTCTCTGTGTCAAACATCGCGGCCATGACCGGGGATATGTCAGCAGCCTTCACTCAGATATCAGATTTTGCAACAAAAACCGCCGACACTGTAAAACGGATGGCAGCGTCAGGAGAGGATATCTCAAGCCAGACAACCTTTGTCGCGGTGGCTTTGGAAGAGATGACAACATCATTGAACGATGTTGCAAAAAACACCGCTCAGGCAAACCGCATCTCCCAGAAGGCCACTCAGCGCACTGATGACATCAACGTGAAGATCGTCACGCTGACTTCGGCCTCAAAACAAATCGGAAAAATTGTGGGCATCATCAAAGGGATCGCCGATCAGACAAATATGCTCGCGCTCAATGCCGCCATTGAGGCGGCCGGCGCGGGGGAGGCCGGTAAAGGATTTGCTGTCGTGGCCGGCGAAGTCAAGGAACTCGCAAGGCAGTCCGCGGACGCGACCGATGAAATTGCTGCTCAGACAGAACACATTCAGGACAGCACTGCCCAGATGGTGACCTCCATCGGAGATATCAGTGAGATCATCAATGAAATTGCGGATATCAACCAGACCGTCGCCGCGTCCGTCGAGGAACAGACCGCTGCTTCGGGCGATATCTCAAAGTCCATGGCCAGTAACGCTGCCACAGTAAAAAATGTTGCAAATGATGCAAGCGAATCAGCAGACTTGGTCAAAGAAATCGCCGGAGCTGCAACAAAAACATCAAAGACCGCTTCGGACGTGGCAAAAAATGTGAATGACTTGGCAAAAGGGGTGCGGGATGTTGCCAGCTCCATCGGAGAGGTTGCCGCGGGAGTGCAGGATATCTCCAGAAACATACAGCTTATCAGCAAATCTTCAAAAATTGCAGCTGACGGGTCAGTTCAGACAAACAGATCATCACAGGAGCTTGGCAAAATGGCAGAAATGCTTTCAGAAATCGTAAAAAAGTTTAAGCTTGATGCTTGATGCTTGATGCTTGATGTTTGATG
>JAOZLU010001134.1 GCA_029934695.1 Desulfobacterales bacterium
AAGTTGTACCACTTTTTGTTTACCTGAGATATTTGTCTGTGATGACCTTATAACAGGCCATGAGTTCCCGGGCCCGGGCTTCGCTTTCATCCGGGGTGAACGATTTGCAGTCAAAGCCAAGCATCTCTTTCATAATCTCGCAGGTATAGTCGGTAAAAACAACCGTACCGTCATCCCTGATCTCCTGAATGCCATCCAGGGCGCCGGCCTCTTCATTGATGCGGATCGCCTCTTCTAATGAAAGCTCCGGCGGCAGCACAACCTCAGCCCCCTTTGCGCTTAAACGAACCGGGTAGCCACCTGGAAGCCCGTTCGGACCCGGGGAATGGGTACGCAGGTTCTGATCGAAAACCAGAGCGTACATATTTTTAATAGTTGAAGAAGCGGAAACGGTTGTGAAATCAATCCCCGGAGGATAGAGTTTTACGGCATCGTACATCACCTTGTCCGTGTCAAATCGGCTGGTGACATCCTGACCGTCAATCAGAATTTTCATCCAATAGGGGGCGCCAGGTTTGTACCCTGCCTCTCTGGGAAAGACCCAATGCTGGTGATGGCATACGAGATACAGCTCGATACTTTGTCTGGGCACATTTTCCTGCTGAGATATATATGTGGTGACCGCAGGCGCAATCAGATCAACATTGCCAATGCCGATAGTGGGGGCAAGGCCGATTTTTCCCAAAACCGGGTTGGTCAGGCAGGACAGGGACGTATTGATGAAATGCGTTTTAACCTCCGACACCTTAATGGCCTTGGCAAGATTGATTGCCAATGTCAGCTGACAGGGCAGCCATGCTCCGAGGGCTGCCGAGCTGATACGCGAATAAATATCCTCGGGGAGCTGCTTGATCAGGTGCCACGTATGCATCACCGTACAATTGATGACCGCGCTGGGTCTCAGTTGTCTGATGATTTCAGTTGTACCTTCAATATCGAAAAGATCAATTTTCATGGAACGAAAATCAGGATGCTTTCCGTGATGTGCGGCTCCGATCACCGCGTTGTTACAGGCAAGACGAGCACGTTCTTCGTTGACATCGCCCACAAATACCTGCAACGGATAATTCTCACGGCTCAGAAATTCGAGGATATGTCCTCCCACATCCCCAACGCCGACAATAAGCACCTTTTCCATGATTCCTCCTTCAGTTCTATTCGGGTATGCCGCGCATTGGC
>JAOZLU010000619.1 GCA_029934695.1 Desulfobacterales bacterium
TTTTTTTGTCATTAAAGGAAGGAGAGCAGATCAAATGGAAAAAATTTTTGTATTTGATATCGTAGCATTCAACGGAAAAATGGCTGTATATGGCACACATAAAGCGGCGTTGCAGAAAAACGGACATTTGCCGCTCTTCTGAGCTTTGCAGGGAAGCCGTTCGGGTCAGAATATGTCTGGTCAAAACAAAAAAAATGATTTAGGAGAATTACTTATGACAAATGAAGTTTCTGCCATGGGAAATACCGAATTGCCGGAAGTGATAAGCCGTCTGCGAAATATTGAAAAACAGGTCGGTCAGATAAACATGAAACTGCAAGCCGAACCCGGGCTGCCCGGGTTTGAATTTTTCATTGAGGCGGACGGAGAGGAAATCTGGTCAGGACTGGATTTGGATATCCATTATCCGCGAATAATGGAACAATATTCTGACAAAAGGCTGGTCATCAACTGGCGATCCTTTCCGGTGACACTGATATGAAAAAGCTGACATTTCCCTATACTGAGAAAGAACACCGGATTTTCGGAAAAATAACCAGACCGGTGGTCACTCTGGCGTTTTTCTCCGAGCGTTTCGGAAAGTGGCTGGAGGTCGGACAGATTCTGGCTGACACAGGGGGCGGGTTCTCGGTCGAAATTGTTCAGCAAAGCCCCCGCCGCCGCTGAACATGAGCGTTATGCCCTTAAAAAATATATAGGCAAGTCGAAAAAAATCTTTTAATATCAAATGGTAAGGGAAATTCTCCATCTGTAACCGGCAAAGCAGAGCTGTGTTCCGAAGGAAAGTAATTCTCTCATCATCATAAATTTTCCAACGTTCGAAAAGCAATGAAACTGCCAAACCCCGAAAAAGCCTTTGTTGACATTGAGAAACTGAGCGGCTACTGCCTGAATCCCGTTCATAAAAGGGGCAAGCACAAAGCCCGTCTTTTCTCATCAATCCTGGGACTGACCTCGGACAACGCCGGGGAACTGAGAAAGAGACTTCTCGATATCGCCCGGAATGACGATGCGGAGCCGGGCGGAGAAGATCGTTACGGGAAACGGTATGTGATAGATTTCACAATGACAACCGCAAAAGGACGGGCGAAGGTGCGAAGCACATGGATTGTCCGCACCCGTGAGAATTTTGCCCGGCTGACGAGCTGTTACATACTGAAGGGAAAGGAACCGGACAAATGAACAACAATACGTTAAGAATGCTTGATGTCGTGGCTCTCACCGAAAATCTGCCCGAACACGGTCTGTGTCGCGGGCAGGTCGGCACAGTCGTCGAGATTCTGGGCCCGAATGTTTACGAGGTGGAGTTCAGTGATGACGAGGGACAGGCTTACGCCATGCTGGCTCTCGGTGACGAACATCTGATGGGGCTGCATTATCATTTTCTCAAAGCGGCGTAATTTTGAAAAGTGCAGCGCAGCGATAAATGCGGGCATAACCATCAATGAAGCGGACGGCGGGGGCTTGAACTCAGTTGAAAGTTCTCGGTAAATCCCCAGAAATTGGAGAAAATCTGGCAGGAGATCTGAGGGGAACATCCTGTTATCATTTTAAAATAGCGAAACAGGAATTCAGAATTGCCTACCCACTCGTACCACGCCAGGCTCATGGCTGTAAGGCGGGTGGCATCGAATCGACCTGGAGAGATGTGTGCAACCGGGTCACTCAACAAAAGTGATCTTCAGAAATGCCTGAGCCGTGTGAGGGGAAACTCTCACGCACGGGGGAAAGCGCAACACGGCGGGGGCTGGTTCTCGGTTGAAGTTGTTCAGCAAAGTCCCCGCCGCCGCTGAACCTGAGCCTTATATATTTTTTGACAAGCATCAATTTATGAAATTGAAAACCGTCTGAAATATAAAGAATTACGTAAAAATTCTCCGTCTGCGTATAGACGGGCATTGCTTTTTTAGCAACTACTCGAAAAAGTTATCAAAAAGAAAGGAAAAAATATAATGCCGGATGAAAGATGTTTACATTTAATATGTAACCACTGATGAGTGTTTTGAAAAAGTAAGCGATAAAAATCATGAGGTTGATGAATTTCTTAAGGATCTGAGTATTGGTGGAAAAGCAATTTAAAAAAATGTATTGACCTTGTGCCCATTAGCAAGTCAGCTTGGAAAAGCTGCTTAATACAAGTAAGGTGTTCCAAATTTCAAAGAGGAGGAAGTGATGAGAAAAAATTTCTGTTCAGTTTCTGCATTTATTGTCATTTTTATGTCAAATTCAGCCTGTTTTGGAGAAGTATTGAATATTGTTACAACAGAATTCTGCCCTTATGTCTGCGATCCGAAAAAGGAAGGTGGATTTAACGGTTTTGTCATTGATATTTTCAATACTGTATTTAAAAAAAACGGATATCAGGTAAAATATGAAATACAGCCTTGGGCTCGGGCATTAAAAACATTCAATGATAACAAAGGATATTTTGACGGCCTGGTAGCCGCAACAAAAATTCATCCGATTGATAAAGACATAGCTGTATTCCCGAAAACAGAGATTTGTATGTATACGCACAAATTTTACACTGTAAAAGATTCACCGCTGATCGGCAAATGGAAATATAACGGACTTAAATCGTTAAGCAATATCAAATTAAGCGGCATCAAGGGCTGGAGTTATTGCAATGCCGAGATCACCAAATATATAAACGAAGCCCCTGAACCCAAAGTTTATACCATGTACGGCGAAGACTTGCTGCCTCGGAATATTAAGATGCTATTTAGAAAACGTATGGATATTTATATTGAAAACGAGTTTATGATGTCATATCTTCTCTATAATGAAAAAAAAGTTGGAAAACCATATGCGGATAGCATTGTTGTTATTGACAGTGTGCCTGTTGATAAAGGAGTGGGAGAATCTTATCCTGTATTTTATAAAGATAATACAGGTAAAAAATATGCTGAATTATTTACCGAAGGTGTAAAAGAATTGCGAGCCAACGGTAAAATGGATGAAATTCTGGCTAAATACGGATTAGAAGATTGGAGATAACTGAATTGAATAAAGTGCTCAAAAGCAACACAACCCGTCGCTCCAGCGGATTTTGCGGGGCAAAGCGAAGCGTAGCCCCGCAGCTTAATGTTATATTTTTCTCATTGTGAGCGCTGTGGGAACAGAGAGAGTGCGGGGCAGTCAGGCTCCGGTGAGATTTTCGGCCGTCCGAAAGAGAGAGTGCGGAAGCTCTCCGGTTCCGCCGAAACGCTCTGAGGCCGGGGGCGGAACAGACGAAATTGCCGGGTCTCAGTGAGACGGTCAGGCGGCCCGGGGCAGAGCAGAGCAGGTCAGGTCAGGCATCCAGGCTGTGCGAAAAATATAACCGTCGTTGCAGCGGACGGCGAAAGGCGCAGTCTCCCCGGAAATTAACGGGTTTCCGCCTCCGCTGAACTCAGGCGTTAGCTTTTTTAAACAATAGGAGAAAAAATAAAAAAAGTGAAAATCGGAAGAAACGAGGCTTGCCCGTGCGGTTCGGGCATAAAATACAAGAAATGCTGTGCTACGAGAAACCGGCATCGGAACTTTTTCAGAAATCCCTGTTTGTCTCCGTGCTGCTGATTCTCTGTCTGATGAGTTACAGCTTTGCCGCATTACTCTCATCAGAGGGCAGTCATGTGAGTCAGGCAGTCCGTCCCGAAGCGAAGTCCGGCACAACCTCTGTCGCCGATGCTGAAAAAAATAAGCGTTCCGATGCGGACAGTAATGCCAGTCATTTCAGAACCCGTAAAGCCCGCTCGGGAACCGCCAGAGGCGTTCATATCGGAGAACACTCCGATATGAACGGCGGTCTTTACAACCTGAGAGCCAGACAATACGACCCGGGGACGGGACGCTTCCTCACACCCGATTCCTGGCAGGGGGACATGAGCAGACCCGCTACTTTGAACAGATATGCGTATGCCGAGGCAAATCCCGTTAATCGAACTGATCCGAGCGGGCACTTTTCCATTGGAGAAATCAATACCGCCTTTGTCATAAGAAATGTTCTCACAGATTTGCAAATTGACACAGGAATGAATCTTGCGGACG
>JAOZLU010001135.1 GCA_029934695.1 Desulfobacterales bacterium
TTTAGGAGTTGGTTCATTCTTTTTTCCCTTTCTTATCTCTTTTCCTTAGTAGTTACTGAGAAAGGAGGTATTCATTCGACCTCCGCTTCATTCCGCTCCGGTGCGAATGAATGCTTTCTTTCTCCTTGCCTGCCTGCCTGCTTGCCTTACTGCTGACCTGGGGAGAGAGCGAGGCGGAGCCCGAGGAAGTAGAACCGGCCGTCGGGCGAGTACCAGCCCCGGTTCGCCGACCGGCAGAACCCGGCCCCGTAGTACCAGCAACCGCCCCGTAGGACACGGCGCGAGCCTGTGTCGGGACTTTTGGGATTTTTCACTGAAACCGAGGGATAATCCCCATACCAGTCCCCGCACCACTCCCACACGTTGCCGCTCATGTCATGGATGCCGAGACCGTTCGGGGCCTTCCGCCCCACAGGATGGGTCGAATCATCGCTGTTATCATCATACCATGCAACAGCGTCAATGTCATCTCCCCCGGCGTATCTCTCCTTTCTGCCGCCGCTTCTGGCCGCATACTCCCATTCCGCCTCGGAGGGCAGACGGAATCCGTATCTCCCATCATTCATTTGGGTCAGTTTTTTGATGAATTTCTGTGTATCATCCCAAGATACCTTTTCCACAGGATAATCACCTCCCTTCTGAAAGCGTGACGGATTACTCCCCATGACCTTTTCCCACTGCCCCTGGGTCACCGGGTATTTCCCAATGTAAAATTCATCCAGCCGGACCTCATGCACCGGCTTTTCATCGTCATCACCATCTCCGAAGGTGTCTCCCATCATAAAACTCCCGCCGGGAACTTTTATGAATTCCATACCTGTCACCGGGTCTGTCCATACATTTTCCATCTCCGGCGAAATCACGGCGGGTTTTGGCTGCGTCGCAGTCTTTCCTGATTTCTGTACCGGCTGCACGGGCATCGGGCCGGAAATAACGCCCAGTGCCAATGCCCACGACTCCACGGCCCAGTGTGCAAACTCCTCCGCCATGCCGAGATTATCGTATAATCGCCGTGCAAGCCTTGCGAGCAGAATTTCTTTAGGCACCGCGTCGGAGGCTGTCATCAGTTCCGCCGCAACTTTCTCCTTCACAGCGCCGACCAGGAGATTGATCTCACGCTTGTTTTCAGGGCATAAGTCACGGAGCATGGCCTCGCAGCGTCTCGGCTCATCGCATA
>JAOZLU010000620.1 GCA_029934695.1 Desulfobacterales bacterium
TCAGTGAAAGGTGGGTTCCGCTTCGCTTCACCCACCCTACATGTTCATGAATAATCACGAATGATTATGGATAATCAGAGAACCTCGGCAATATGTCTCACCTCAATACAGCGTTCCCGCCTGTCCATTCCGCCCCGCAGTTGCATCACACACCCCGGGCAGTCCGTGACAAGAACTTCCGCGCCTGTCTTCTCCACGTTATCCAGTTTCCGCTTGAGAATTTCCGAAGAAATTTCAGGAAAATCAACAGAATAAGACCCGCCGAATCCGCAACAGGCATCCTCATCTTCGGCCGGGGCATATTCCAGTCCCGCATCCGTGAGAAGTTTCCGAGGCTCTTCTGTCACCTTTAAGCCCCGACAGAGATGGCAGGGTGCATGGTAGGCAACTTTCTTTTTGCCTGATCCCAGGTTTTCAGCGGAAATTTCAAGCACATTCACCATGAATGAACTGAAGTCAATGACTTTGGATGCAAATTCCCTGACTTTGGATTCAAGTTCAGGCTCTCCATTGAACATTTTTGGATAATTCTCTTTAAGATGAGAACCGCAGGACGCGCAGAGCGTGACAATATAGTCGTATTTCCCGGCATCCATCGCCTCAAGATTCTGAATTGCCACCTCTTTCGCCGTCTCCTCCTCAGCAGACATCATAGCAGGCAGTCCGCAGCAGGTCTGTTTCATGGGAAACTCCACCTGAACCCCCTGTTCCTGAACGAGACTGAGAAATGCTTTTCCCTGCTCCGGGTAAACAAAGTCAAGCACACATCCCCCGAAAAACGCAATGCGATATTTGGGTGATGACACCTGCTTCTGCAATGTGTTCCACTGATCCCTGAAAGGTGTCTTCGCAATGGCAGGAAGGCTTCGGAATCCATGTTCCTTTCCGAGAAGCAGGGGAAGATGGCGGATAAACGGCCCGCCCCCGGAAAGCGGCAGTTGCGCCAGATAAGCCCGTCTCAGAAAGAAGTGGAAAAGCTTGCGGTTTCTGAGCATCGTTGAAAGAAGCATGTTCTTAACCGGTTTGCTCCCATCGGCATCAAGCACTCTCCGATAAACTTTTTTTATCAGATGCGGCAGATCAATGCCGGAAGGACAGACCTCCTTGCATGCCTGGCAGTTGAGGCAGTTGCGGATGATGGCCCTGTCATTCTCGACCCCGTGATAGAAGCAGGTCAGGATGAGACCGATGGCACCGATATAGACATGACCGTGTTTGTGTCCTCCAACCAGACGGTAGATCGGACAGACATTGGCGCAGGCACCGCATCGGATACATCGCAGGCTCTCGCAGAGAACAGGGTCCTGGGCAAGCGTTAGGCGGCCGTTGTCCAAAAACACGATATGCCTCTCTTTCGTGCCTGTGGGGGATGCGCCGCATTCAACAGCCCCGGTAATCCAGGTCACATAAGAGGTGATGGCCTGACCGGTGGCGTTTCTGGGAAGGACTTTGAGAATCCTGAAAGCGGTCTTTATATCAGGAACCAGCTTGTCAATCCCGGCGAGAGCGACATGGATCCTCGGCAGAGTGGTGGTCAGCCTGCCGTTTCCCTCGTTTGTGACAATACCGATGGTTCCGGATTCGGCAATGGCAAAATTTGCGCCGCTGATGCCCATATCCGCTTCCAAAAATGCCTGCCGGAGTTCTCTGCGGGCTGTTTTCACCATGCCGTTGATATCATCAGGATCATGTTTTTTCCCGGTCACTGTTGTAAAAAGCTCGGCTACTTCTCCCCGGGAAAGATGGATCGCGGGCATGACCATGTGAGAGGGACCCTCATTCCTCAGTTGGATGATCCATTCCCCGAGGTCAGTCTCTGTCACCTTGAATCCATCTTTTTCCAGATGGGCATTGAGAAAAGTTTCCTCCGCGGTCATGGACTTGGCTTTGACAATATTCTTGACACCGCCCTTTTTTGCAATGTCGGAGATGATGGTATTTGCCTCTTCCGCGTCCTTTGCAAAATGAACCTTGACACCAGCCTTTTCAGCATTCCCCGTGAATTGCTCCAGAAGTTCTTCCAAACGCGGCAGGGCTGCATCTTTTGATTCTGCAATGCCGTTTCTCATATCCTCAAAATCGAGATTCTCAAAGGCTTTGGCCCGGGACGCTTTATAGGATGAACCAAAGTTGTCCAATGAGGTTCGGAGGAAGCTGTTCCCGAGAGATTCCTGCAATTGTTTTTTGTAGGTTTTCATATCCTGGGCAGTCTGAATCATTTTTCTGTCTCCTCCATAATGAGAATGTGAAGTTCCTGGGGGCCGTGGACACCGATGGTCAGCACCCGCTCAATATCCGCAGTTCTGCTGGGGCCTGTGATGAAGGCCATATATCGGGGCGGCGATTTCTGAAGGATGGTCAGTTCCTCTTCCAAAGACACGGCATCCGCATAAATTTGCGAAGCTGACAGGACTGCTATATGGGTCTCCGCAAGCATGGTGGCGATTCGGATATCTTCTGATGAGGAATCAAGCACAAGGGTCCCGGTTTCGGCAATGCCGCAGTCAGCGTAAGTCAGCGAGGTATGAATTTCACTGAGATGGTTTCTCAGGGGCGATGTCAGCAGTTGAATCGCTTCAGCTTCGCATTCTTTCCACAGGAAAACCTGATCATGATCGCTCAGTCCCGGTGCGGCAAGGACGCTGCCCTCCTGCTTATGCATCAGATCAATGGTGTAGCGGATCACTTCGCTCATGTCCCTGACATGAGAGACAACAGCCTGCACGCTTTCCGCTCTTTCTTTCATCGTATGTAATCGTTCTGAATCCATAACAAACCCTATTGTTTTTTGTTTTAAAATTCGAGTTCAATTTTCTTAGGAAATTCCGGAGCCAATACCGACCTTCTGATCTCTTTACCCGCCATGTAAAAATTCATGTCTCCGTCATTTGTACAAATCCAGACTTCCTCAGCTCCGTTTTCAAAATAAAGCTCTTTTTTTTCATTTATCTCACCTTCAGTGCTGCTGGGAGAGATAACTTCCACGCAAATTTCAGGGGCAACCGAGCATTCTGTCTCATGTACAATTCTCATAAAGCGTTCCCGTGATGCCCAGGCTGTGTCAGCGACTTTGGTTCCTCTGCGTGTGCCCACGGCACATTCCGGCAGTGTTCTTCCCTGTTTCAGCATTGAACGCAACAAATATGAGATTTCACCCTGATATGCGGAATGATTCACTTTGACGGGAGTCATTATTATTTTTCCTCTTTCATCAAGCTCAATTTTGAAGGGTAAATTTTGCAGGCTTGTATGTTCACACGCTTCTTGCCAATTCATATAACCTCCAAGTATGCGAATTAAACCTCAACTCGTATTTTCTCAAAAAATCCGTTCATTGATAAAAATTATTTCATTAAACTGCTCAGATCAAACAAAGTTCCCTTATCTTTTATTGTCACTCCGTCAAGGTGATCCATTTCATGCTGCACCACACACGCTTTGGCATTGTATGATGAGAGGACAGGGTCTTCGCCTGCCTCATAATCCTTTGATCCGCATTCCAATTCAATATATTTTTTTTCCAATGTATATCCGGAAAAGGATATGTGCGGCTTTCTTTTAACAGTATAAACATTACCAGGAATCGAGCCGCATCCTTCGACGCTGTTAAACGCTTTTCCTTCTGACTTCAGAATCTTCGGGTTTATGATGGTGACAAATCCGTTTTCAGTCGGGATATACATTGTCCTGATCGGGATATGTGTCAGATTCCAGTATATGTTGTTGGAACTGACACCGGCAAATCTGTATAATTCCCTGGCATATACCATTATTTCATTAAGATGTTCGGCCAGATGCAGTTCATTGTCCAGATCAATTTCCCTTGCTCTAGCTCTCACCCAGTCGTTATGATTAACGACAGTGGCAATTTCGGCATCATATTTTTCCACTATTTCATGGATACGCATAATCACAGAATTTCTGTTTTTCAATTTTTTTTGGGGGGAATCATTTCAATAACGGTCATAACCTGGGGTGATGAATATGTTGGCGGTGCTCTCAGAAAGCTGATCCTGTTTTTGTT
>JAOZLU010000102.1 GCA_029934695.1 Desulfobacterales bacterium
CAGGTGGAATAAATGGAAAAATTCTGCACATTTTTTCCATGTATTGCGATATTGTACGAGATAAAGTGGAAAATTCCTTATGATTTTTCCACTTACATTATACAGGGACATGAAAATTCCCTCTGTTTCCCATGTCAGCTTATATGATAAAAGAACAAAAAAAATCAGACAGAACAACAGATGGAAAAATTTATGCAACATTTTCCATCTATTGCGATATTATGTGGTCTGAATTGGAAAATTCCTCCTGATTTTTCCACCTGTCACTGATAAGCCTGCCATTGTTATGGAAAGCAGAAAAAAATTCAGCCCTGATCCCAATCTGAAACTTATGGATCAGGTGCGCCAGGTATTGAGATATCATCACTACAGATATCGGACAGAGCGGACGTACTGCGACTGGATCATCCGATATATAAAGTATTACAACTGTCAGAAACATCCCCGGGAAATGGGGAAAGCAGAAATAGAATCTTTTCTGAGCCACCTTGCGTCAGAACGGAAAGTTTCCGCATCCACCCAGCGGCAGGCACTGAACGCCATTGTGTTCCTTTACACACAGGTTCTTGACATACCTGTGGCAGAAAATATCGGGCATGTCAGGGCAAAAAAATACAGGAGGCCGCCGGTTGTCATGACAAAAAACGAAGTTCAGCAGGTTTTCGCCCGGATGGGAGGAAATCACCTCCTGATGGCAAGAATGCTTTACGGATGCGGACTCCGGCTTATGGAATGCATCCGTCTGCGGATCAAGGACCTTGATTTCGGACAGAACCTGATATATGTGCGCGATGCCAAAGGCGGTAAGGACCGGGTCACGGTATTTCCAGAATCTGTCCGGGAAGATATTCAGCTCCGGGTTGAAAGCGTAAAAAAAACATACGACGAGGATCTGGCGCAGGGATTTGGCAACGTATATCTTCCGGAAGCCCTTTCACGAAAATATCCGAATGCATCACGGGAGTTCCGATGGCAATATGTCTTTCCAGCCAAAAAACTGAGTACCGACCCCCGCTCCAAGGTGATCCGAAGACATCATGTTCTTGAATCCGGTCTTCAGAAAGCCGTGAAAACAGCAGCTAACCGCGCCGAAATCACAAAACGGGTGACCTGCCATACGTTTCGCCATTCATTTGCAACACATATGCTTGAAAACGGGGTGAATATCCGAGTTGTCCAGGAACTCATGGGACACGCGGATGTGAAAACCACAGAAATCTATACCCATGTCATGGGAAAAGACATTTCCGTTGTTTCAAGTCCTCTTGACTTATTATAGTGTACGAGGAGACCAAATAAATCCCAATATCCAAATCTCAAATAAGGTTTGGATATTTGAAATTTGGTTATTGGGATTTATTTGTTATTTGTTATTTGGGATTTGGAATTTCGCATTTATCTGTTCCTGTCAAATCCAGTCAAAAGTCCTTTCCACAGCCTTTTTCCATCCCCGGTACTGCTTTTCTCTTTGTTCCGAACCCATGCACGGGGTCCAGGTTTTATCTGTTGCCCAGTTCTGTCTCAGTTCTTCTGTGTCTGACCAGAACCCCACGGCCAGTCCGGCTGCATACGCGGCACCCAGCGCAGTGGTTTCCGAAACTCTGGGCCGGATTACCGGGACATTGAGAATATCTGACTGAAACTGCATGAGCAGCTCATTGACAACCATGCCGCCATCCACTTTGAGCTTGCTCAGTTCCACACCTGAATCCCTGTTCATGGCACCCACAATGTCCAGTGTCTGATAGGCCACAGCTTCCAGAACCGCACGGGCAATATGCCCCTTATGAACATAACGTGTCAGTCCTGCTATGATTCCCCTGGCATCTGATCGCCAGTAAGGCGCAAACAGGCCGGAAAATGCAGGAACAAAATATGCCCCGCCATTGTCATCAACGGTTTTTGCCAGTGTTTCCACCTGGGATGCCTCGGATATCAGGCAGAGATTGTCCCGGAGCCACTGTACAAGGGAACCGGTGACAGCCACAGAGCCTTCTAAGCAGTAAACAGGCTTCTGATTGCTGAACTGGTACCCCAATGTTGTCAGCAGGCCGTGCCGGGAAGCCACCGGGGCGGAACCGGTGTTTAACAGGAGAAAACACCCGGTTCCGTAAGTATTTTTTGCCTCACCCATATCAAAGCAGGTCTGGCCCACGAGTGCTGCCTGCTGATCCCCGAGCGCACCGCAAACCGGAACTTTTGCATTCAGAGGGCCGCTTTCCAAGGTCTCGCCCCAAGTATCAGGATCACTGGACGGAACGATCCTGGGAAGAATCTGCCGGGGAATTCCCAGAATTTTCAGAATTTCCTCATCCCATTCCAGAGAATCCAGATCCATGAGCAGGGTCCGGCTCGCATTGGTGACATCCGTGACATGCGCTCCTCTGTCCGGTCCGCCGGTGAGATGCCAGATCACCCAGGTTTCCATTGTTCCGAACAGAGCATCTCCTTTGTCTGCGGCTGCCCTGGCTTCCGGGATATTTTCAAGAATCCACCTGATTTTGGGGCCGGAAAAATAGGTGGCAATGGGCAGGCCGGTTTTGTCACGAAAACGGTTTTGTCCCTGTTCGCCGATCAGTTTTTTGCAGATATCATCTGTCCTGGTGCATTGCCAGACAATCGCGTTGTAATAGGGCTTTCCTGTGTTTTTGTCCCATACCACAGTGGTTTCCCGCTGGTTGGTGATGCCGATGGCAGCCAAGTCTGACCCGGACAGGCCGGTTTTGTTCAATGCCCCTTGGATAACATCCTGTGTGCTGTTCCATATTTCAGTCGGATTGTGTTCCACCCATCCTGGTTTGGGGAATATCTGCTCATGCTCTTTCTGATCCAGCCCTGCAATGTTGCCGTCATGGTCAAAAATTATGAACCGGCTGCTGGTTGTGCCCTGATCTACTGCGCCTATGTATTTGGGCATTTTATCTCCTGTGTACTGAGTAAATTACAGATAACAAATAAATCTGATTCTGACAGATTTTGTGGTTGTATAAGTACCTGGGCATAATGTTTTCAGGTATCTGCATGAGGAACAACTTTTCCCTTGTGAGCCGCAGATGAACGCAGATGAACGCGGACGGCCTGTCTGCCGCGGACTCATCCGCGTTCATCCGCGGTTTGTGAAAGCTGTTTTCGTAAAGATGAGTCAGCCGGACATGAAGAATCCCAATTTCATTTTTTCCCAAGTTTTCGGAGATGAACTGATCAAATAGTTACTTTAAATATAGAAAAATGTTGCAACTATATAAAAAGTTTGTGAAAACCTGCGGACTATAACTCGCAGGAAAATAACGGCAGTTGAAAGTGGGCAGTAGGTTTTTTGGGGACTCCTGCCCTTTTTGAGTGTTTGCTATTTTTATATAAGACCGTCCGTGTCTTATATATCTTCGGTACACCTGCCAGAGTAAGCCCTTTATGCAGTATGTTCTCAGCCGCATTGTAATCAGCGTCAATCTTTTTCAGATAATTGGCACACAACGGATTCTTGCATCTGTAAACTTCACCGTTGCGGGCTTTTTTATCTTTCGTACCGCATTTATGGCAGATTTGGCTGGTGTAAGCCGGATTTATGCGGAGAAACCGGACACCGGCCTCCGCACACAGCCTTTCAAGCTTTTCTAAAATTTTCGGATATGTCCATCTTTGGAGCTTGTTATTAAATTTTTTGGACAATCTCCCTTTACTTTTATATTTGACGTTCTTCAAATCTTCGACAACGAGTGTCGCTATATCTTTTAAAGGTAAGGCATTGCACACCCGGCTGATAAATATATCCCTCTCTTTCAAGGCCCGGAGGAAATTTTTACTGCCCTGTTTCTTCCCTGAAATTTTCTTAGCCAATGCCGGGAAATCCGCTCCGTATTTTATCCCGTTATTATCCACCAGAAGTTTTTTGTAACCGATATCCACCGCGAGGAATCCGCCTGTGATTTTTTTGGTCGGCTCGGCTTTTTCAAAAAAGACATCTATGAAAAACCCTTTGTCATTTTTCCGTATTCTGACAGATTTTTTCATCTCCCATTCAGGCAGATATTTATTAAGATGCTTGTGTTTTCTACCCGGGAGCAAGATTTTTATTTTGTTACCCACACTTGATAATCTGACCCATATATCAAAAGAATTCACATCCTGGCAAATATCAATAAAGCGAGAATCCAACTCCATGACAAGCTGGCAGAAAACAGGTCCGGTTTTCTTTTTCTTCTTATGCTGAGATTTGACAATGGCAAGAGCCTGCTTCGCCGCCGCCTGCTTCATACGGGCTGAGAGCCATGTCTGAACAAAAGAAGTCTGCTGAACAAACGAGCCTTTCAATATGCCATTATCCCATAAATGACTGATAAACATATTCACGACTCTGTTATATTCATGCAGAATGTCATCCAATATATTCAGCTTGCCTGTGTTCGCATTATTGATATTTATTGTGGATTTACGAATCATTTTCCAATGCCCTGATAATCGTCTCAGTTTTTCTTTCACATCTTCTCTGACCATAAATTCCGGCGCAGAAAGAAGTTATTATTGAAACCATATCCTGAAGGAGGTCGTCTCTGCTGTTCTCAGCCTCATTTATCACAATGATTTCACAGCCCTGATTTGTCAGTAAGATTTGCAGATAATTAAAACCGAACCTTGTGAGCCTGTCCTTATGCTCCACTATGATCTTTGCAGCTTTGCCGGAGGAAAGAATCTTGCATAACTTTGGTCTTTTGTCATTCAGACCGGAAGCGCATTCTCTGACAGACTCCTTAATTATGCAGCCTGAAGCGGAACAGAAAGCATTCAGTCTTTCCATCCGGGTTTCCGGATTCTTCCTGTTCTGAGAAGAGGAAACCCTGGCATAACAGACCACATAATCAGGTTTACCGACGGTTTCCTCTTCAGGGATAATAATCATTCCGGAAGGGAGTTTATAAGCGAGAGGAATTTCACCTCTTCTGTACATATCCCATGCGGCTCTGTAGCCAATACCCAGTTTTTTTGCCCACACTGAAAGTTTCATAGTCATAAATTATGATATAAACAGATGTTTGTCAACACTTTTCTATATTATTTATACTTATATTTAATACTACTTGTGCAGGACTACCCCATTTTGTTGCTCCTGATAATAAGGTATTTTATATGGTTACCAGTATTCCCTCCCGCCGGGCAGTCTCAATAATTGTGCTTCCGTCGTCCGTCGCCCAGCGGTTCAGACCTACAGGGACTGGTTCTATCCGGTTGTCTGTGCGGGCGGCGGTCCGCCAGAGCATATTTATATCTTCCCGGCTGTATGATTCATCATACCTGGATGATACTACCAGCAGATCTATGTCACTCCATCTGTGGGTGTCTTTCCGCGCATGAGAACCGAACATGATGCCGAATCTGACCGGGATGCCGGCCCGCAGAAGTTCGTTCAGATATTTTCTCACTGATGTTATAACTGATTCTTCAGCCATCCGAATATCCCTCCGGTTTTTTGCAGCAGCATATCCGCCTCTTCCCGGGACGGAACCGGACCCCATATTTCGGGATAGCGTCCCTCGATGTTGAGCGGATTCATTTCCGCAAGGAAATCCGCATGTTCCTGCCGGAAGGTAATTTCTGACAATTCTGCAAGCCTCGCAAGATTGTGCAGTCTCGGAGCAATATCTCCGCTGTTGCGGCAGACATGGGCTTTGAGGATCTTTTCCAGTGTCAGATGAAGAAAGAAAAGTCCGTGACGGATCTTACCCGACCTGATGAGCTGATCCGCCACTTCAAAATCTTCTTCTGCTCCGCTTTGCCAATGCGAAATATGTTTATCAATATTTACCATCTGGATACTCAATGAAGGCTGATGCCTGAAATAAGCGGCGGGCGGGGATTGCCCGGTGCTGACCGCCCCTGTTTCGGATGACTGACTTTGCGACACCTGACTTCCAGTCATCCTAAGTACCCGGCCAAAAATTTTCCGGGATTTTTTTCTGGGAAAACAGCTTTCATAAACCGCGGATGAGTCCGCGGGAGACAGACATCTGCGTTTGTTTGCGTTCATCTGCGGTTCCTCGTATGCAAATACCTGAAAATATATGGCCAGGTACTTATTCACATAAGGGAAGGAACCGCACTGTAATACAAATTACAAATAAATTCCAATATCCAATATTGGAATTTATTTGAGATTTGAGATTTGTAATTTGAACTTATCTCACCTTGCCTTCTTTCCAGGCTTTCAGGAGTTGTTCATACGGAACAGTTTCTCCCTGAGGTTTTTCATTGGCCAGTTTTGCTTTGGGAGAACCCGGCTGTTTCAGCCAGTATTCAGGGTCACGCTTTTTGTTGAGAACCGGGCCGCATTCACCCTGAACTTTGGCACGCTGCAAGCGTTCAAGCACCTTGTCCTGGGCCTTGGCAAGATTATCCATAGCCTGCTGAGGAGTAACTTCGCCAGTCAGGGCCTCACCTATGTTCTGCCACCAGAGCTGGGCCAGTTTGGGATAATCAGGCACATTTGTTCCGGTCGGGGTCCATGAGACCCGGGCAGGACTGCGATAGAACTCAACAAGACCGCCGAGTTTTGGTGCGATTTTGGTCATTGCCTCAGTCTGCAAATCAGATTCGCGGATCGGGGTGAGTCCGGTAAGAGTCTTTTTGAGAGACACTGTTTTGGCAACAGTGAACTGGGCGTACAGCCAGGCTGCTTTCCGGCGTTCCAGCGGGGTACTCTTCATAAGCGTCCAGGAACCGCAGTCCTGGTATCCGAGTTTCATGCCTTCTTCCCAGTACGGGCCGTGGGGAGACGGGGCCATCCGCCATTTGGGTGTGCCGTCTTCATTCATAACAGGCGTACCGGGTTTTGCCATGTCAGCAGTGAAGGCAGTGTACCAGAAGATCTGCTGTGCAATATGTCCCTGGGCAGGAACCGGGCCTACTTCGTAAAAGGTCATTCCCAGGCATTCAGGCGGGGCGTATTTCTTGAGCCACTCCATATATTTGCTCAGGGCGTAAACTGCTGCCGGACCGTTGACTGCACCGCCGCGTTCAACGCTGGAGCCTACGGGTTTGCAACCATCCACGCGGATACCCCATTCATCAACAGGCTTTCCGTTGGGAATGCCTTTGTCCCCAGTGCCTGCCATGCACAGCCAGGCATCTGTGAACCGCCACCCGAGATCCGGGCTTTTCTTGCCGTAGTCAATGTGGCCGTAAACGCGGACTCCGTCAATTTCCTTGACTTTGTTGGTAAAGAAATCCGCTATGTCTTCATAAGCGGACCAGTTCAGAGGCACTCCCAGTTCATAACCGTAAGCTTCCTTGAATTTTTTCCTGAGTTCGGGCCGCTGGAACCAGTCATAACGGAACCAGTAGAGGTTGGCAAACTGCTGGTCAGGAAGCTGGTAAATTTTGCCGTCCGGGCCTGTTGTGAAGCTTATGCCGATAAAATCTTTGACATCAAGGGTCGGCATGGTCACATCTTTGCCTTCGCCAGTCATGAAATCGCTGAGAGGAACAACATGGCCGTACCGGAAATGGGTGCCGATCAGGTCCGAGTCATTTATATAAGCATCATAAATATTCTTTCCTGACTGCATCTGTGTCTGGAGTTTTTCAATCACATCCCCTTCCTGGAGCAGATCATGTCTGACTTTGATGCCTGTGATCTCCTCAAATGCTTTGGTCAGGGTTTTTGCCTCATATTCATGAGTGGTGATGGTTTCGGAAACCACATTGATTTCCATTCCTCTGAAAGGCTCGGATGCTTTTATGAGCCATTCCATTTCTTTCATCTGTTCTTCTTTGCTCAGGCTGGACGGCTGAAACTCATTGTCTATCCATTTTTTTGCAGCCTCCGTGTTTTTATCAGCAAACGCTGAGCTGGTAAGTCCCATAATGAAAGCCAATGCTGCGATGCCGGCAATAACCGCCTTTTTTCTCATCATCTTTTTGCTCCTTGTTTAAATGTATTATGTTGTTATTTCCATTTTCCACCTTGCAATTTACTCCTGATCACCCCCATTCAATTTCAAATTTTAAAATCAGCAAGCTTTACCAGATTGGTGTGAAACTAAAAGTTTTTTGAGTTTACTCTGTAACCAACTGATATGATTGCATCAAGATTATAGTATTTTGTCTTATATGTTTTGCCGTCTTCGGCAGTATGTTCCAAAATGGAACTGACTGAATTTTCCTCTAACTCCCCTTCTTTTATGATGTTATTCAAATGTTTTGTTATAGCCGGCCGTTGAACTCCAAACAATACTGCCATTCTTTTTTGTGTGAGCCAAATATTCTCATTATGAAAAAATATCTCAACTTTAACTTTGCCGTCCGGGGTAGTATAAAGCAAAAATTCAGTCAGTTCATCTTTTACTGTTGTTTCATTTTTTTTTTCATATTTTTTTTACGATATTCCAATTTGATTTCCTGATGGTCGGGCAGCCGAGTCCCAAAGCCACTGGGAACCGTGCGTACAACTTTCACCGCACACGGTTCAGGCATCTTAAAGGCCATCTCTTGCTGAGGGACCCGGCTGCTCTATTTATTCGGTTTGAGCGTTTTATATCCTTTCTGCCTTGAATCACTCCCTTCACTCATTCAAAAGTCTAGCCAAACCGCATGACAACAATCAGATAGATGATTGAAATCACCAGCGCATTCCATATACTTACTTCGGTGACAGCCATCCACGCCAGATGGATATAAGCACTGCCCAGCAACCCGATGAACAGACGATCTCCGCGGGTTGTTGACATGGGCAGAAAGCCACGGCGCTCAACCGTGGGTGAGAGTATTTCCCATATAGTCATGCCGGTGAGCATGAGAAAAATAATGATAAAAAAAATCGCTGTGGGTTTTGTCCATGCCATCCATTCCAGACTCATATTTACTCCCTGATTGTTGTTTGTTTTTGACAGGTTTCAGGTTTGCGAACTTAAAACTTAAAACTTAAAACTTAAAACTTAAAACTTAAAACTTAAAACCTCATTGCCCCATTTCCAGTATGCCGATCAGAATGGAAAGAATCCTTTCCAAATCAGGCAGCAGGCCATAAGCATTCATATCTTTTCTGAGAATCTTTGTTGTCCGTTCCAAAACACCAAACCTCCAGACATCACCCAATGTCACAGCTCCGTAAAGCAGTTCCTGGTTCGTTTCAAGATGCTTGTCCAGTGCGATGAGTTCGACAGCAAGTTGGGTGAACCCTCTTTCCAAATCCCCTTTTTTAGCTTCAATAATAATTATATTATTGGTATATTTGAGGAAGTAATCAATCGTTCCACTCAAATTTTCACCGGCATCCAGAGGATACTCCACATCAATTTCAGCATGAACGTAATTCAGCAGTTCGAGTAACAGGGGTGATATATAGAATTCCCGCTTGGCGGTTTCTGATGTGAGTGAAATATAGGGAAGTTTCCGGACATAAGTTTGCCGCAGACTGTCCATATAAGGCATCTCCTGAGATGATCTCGGTAACACGAGTTCTTCAAAACGATAGGCATAGCCAAATTCCTCAAGCACATCTCTGGTTGGATAATTGAGTTCAAAATAATCAGAAAAAGTATATTTTTTGTCTTTTTTCAACACACATCCCATAAGACACCCCTTGTTTGCTCATAAGGTTTCAGGTTTCAGGTCAAACCTGAAACTTGGAATCAGAACTCAGAACTCAGAACTTAGAACCTGAAACCCTATACTCTTCCCAATGCAAAGCCCTTGGCCATGTGATTACGCACAAACCAGATGACAATTGCCCCGGGGATCATGGTCAGCACACCTGCAGCCGCCAGTCCGCCCCAGTCCATACCTGCCGCACTGATGGTTCGGGTCATGGTGGCTGCGATGGGCTTGGCATTAACCGAAGTGAGAGTGCGCGCCAGGAGCAGTTCGACCCAGCTGAACATAAAACAGAAAAAAGCAGTGACCCCGACACCGGCCCGGATAAGCGGGATAAAGATCGTTATAAAAAAACGGGGAAAGCTGCATCCGTCAATAAACGCAGTCTCGTCAATTTCTTTGGACACCCCGGACATGAATCCTTCAAGTATCCACACAGCCAGAGGCACGTTGAACAGGCAATGGGCCAGAGCCACGGCAATATGTGTGTCAAAAAGTCCCACGGTCTGGTAAAATTGGAAAAAAGGGAGCAGAAACACAGCAGGCGGAGCCATGCGGTTGGTCAGCAGCCAGAAAAACATATGTTTGTCCCCCATAAATCGGAATCTTGAAAAACCGTAAGCAGCCGGCAGGGCCACGCTGACTGAAATCAGCGTATTGATGGCAACATACTGAATGGAATTGAGATACCCGGTGTACCATGAAGGGTCTGTGAAGATCATGATATAATTTGCAAAGGTGAAATTTTGGGGAACCAGGCTGAATGTTCCCAGAATTTCGCCTGTTGTTTTAAAGGACATGTTGACAAGCCAGTAAATGGGCAGAAGGAGAAATATGAAATAGGCAATCAGCCCGATAGTGCGGAAACGAATTTTCATTTTGAGGCCTCTTTTTCAATACTGGTTATCGCAGTGTAAAAAACAAAACATAATAAAAGGATAATCAGAAAATATATAAGTGAAAATGCCGCGGCAGGCCCGATATCAAACTGGCCCACAGCCATCTTGGTCAGAAACTGGCTGAGGAAAGTGGTGGAATTCCCCGGTCCTCCGCCTGTCAGGACAAATGGCTCTGTATAGATCATGAAACTGTCCATAAAGCGGAGCAGAATACCGATCATAAGAACACCCCGGAGTTTGGGCAACTGGATGAAGCGGAACACTGCCCATCTGGAAGCACCGTCAATGCGGGCAGCCTGGTAAAACGCATCCGGGATGGCCCGCAGTCCCGCGTAGCACAATAAGACCACCAGCGGGGTCCAGTGCCAGATATCCATAATCACCACTGTTATCCAACTGTCAAAAGCATTGGCCGTGTAATTATAATCAATTCCCATTCCATTGACAGCCACGCCTGCCAGGCCGATATCGGGCCGTCCGAAAATCTGCCAGATGGTTCCCACCACATTCCAGGGAATTAAAAGGGGAAGGGCAATGAGCACAAGTGAGACTGATGCTCCCCAGCCCCGGGCAGGCATGGTCAGTGCCACGGCAATTCCCAGAGGGACCTCGATCACAAGAACAGTAAAAGTGAAAATAATCTGGCGCAACAGCGCATCGTGCAGGCGCGAGTTTTGAAGCATTTCCCTGAACCATTCAGTACCGACAAAATAACGCGAATCCGGTCCCAGAATATCCTGCACTGAATAATTAACCACGGTCATCAGCGGGATTATGGCACTGAAGGCCACAATCAGAAAAACCGGGAGAATCAGGAACCATGCCCGGTTGTTTTCCCATTTATCCATTCAATCCTCCTTTTTTTATCCGACAAGATACCCGTCTGAAAAAAGTTTTGTCTTCTCAGGCGGAAAAACCAGCCATGCTTTTTCGCCAAGTACCTGTTCGTATTCCTGAAGTTTGACACGCAATGTGTAGGGTCCCATCTTTGTGGTGACGATTTTCATATTCCCCAAGTCTTCAACAGCCTGGATTGCTGCCGGAATCCCATTATCAGCGGGTAAGGTTTTCAGGCCAAGATACTGGGGTCTGATGCCCAGTTCCAGTTTGCCTCCGATACTGGCACCTTTCCGGGCAATTTTCTCATCCAGCCTGATACGCATTCCATCCGCGACAGCAGTATTTCCGTCCAACTGGCACGGCATGAAATTCATGCCGGGGCTTCCGATAAAATAGCCCACAAACGTATGGGCAGGATTTTCAAAAAGCTCTTCAGGGGTTCCCAGCTGAACGACCTCGCCTTCTGTCATTACCACCACCTTGTCGGCAAAGGTCAGCGCTTCCATCTGGTCATGGGTGACGTAAATCAGGGTAAGCCTGAACCGTTCATGAACCTGTCTCAGCTTGCGGCGCAGCCGCCATTTCAAATGCGGGTCAATCACTGTCAGGGGTTCGTCAAACATGATGGCCGCAACGTCGCTGCGTACCAGCCCCCGGCCCAGGGAGATTTTCTGTTTGGCGTCTGCTGCCAGGCCGCTTGCCCGCTTGTTCAGATCAGGTGTGAGTTCCAGCATTTCAGCTATTTCATGAACCCGCTGCCTGACATCCGGTTCAGGAATTTTTCGGTTGCGGAGAGGAAAAGCCAGGTTATCATAAACAGTCATGGTGTCATAAATGACAGGGAATTGGAATACCTGGGCAATGTTGCGCTCCTCGGGCTTCAGCTCAGTAACGTCCATGTCGTTGAACAATACCTTGCCCTGGGTGGGCCGAATCAGCCCGGATATGATGTTCAGCAAAGTGGTTTTGCCGCACCCGGACGGTCCGAGCAGCGCATAAGCCCCGCCGTCTTCCCAGATAGTTGACAGACGCTTGAGTGCGTAGTCTGACGTATCTTTTGGCTGGTTCGTATAGGAATGGGCAATTTCTTTCAGTTCTATGTGCGCCATCAGCTTCTGCTCCTATAATTATTTGATTTTATCCTGTTTCATTTTCCCTGTTTTAACATATTAAAATTTATTTCAAAAATCTCCTGAGCTTTCTGGGAATTCTGAAAGAATTTTAAACGAATCTTTTGTCTTCCAATAATTGTTTCGCATTCAAGAAACCCATTTTTGCTTTTACTTTGAAAAAATTTATGAATTCTTGATGATATATCAGCTTTTTCATCTATCTTTTGATTATTATAGAAGATAGCTGCTTGAAATTCAGTCTTTGATTCTTTAAATTTTTTTATATCAAGATATTCATTTATTTTTTCAAAATTATCCAGAAACAGAAAAAACAGGAAATACATCATCAATTTCCACATTGCGTAAGAACTCAGTATCGTGAGTTGTTACAATAACCTGTTGCCTGTATGAAATATCCCGCATATGAGTTGACAACCTTGCAACCAGTTCAGGATGCAGATTTCTTTCAGGTTCTTCAAACACAGAAACACTCTGATACCCGAAGTAAAGTGCTACCATAATGGCCGTTATATGCACAGTTCCATCTGAAAGCAATTCAGATGGAATGAACTGGCGATTTGAAAAATTCTCCAATCGTAAAGACTTGTCTGCAGTTTCAGCAACTCTCATATCCTTTAAGTACGATAGCCATTGTAAATACAATAATCTTTTTCATTATTCATCCTTAATTTAAACGCCTAACGCCAAAGCTCACCGGCGCAGGCTTTTTTGCGTCCGGTGCAGTGCCGGGTTAGGCTCTTTTATGGATTATTATTTAATAAAATCATATATATATTTACTCGCCACAAAAAGAACGCAGAAACATAAAATCAGTTTGATTACATTTACAGGAACATGCTTCTGACATCTTGCTCCGAGATACATACCGGCAAAACCGCCTGCTCCGAAAAGAAATCCGAGATACCAGTCGGGAGCAACAGATATACCGGAATAAACATAAGACAAAACCTGATATGTAATAACACCGGCTATCGAAGTTACGAAAGTTCCCATGAGGGATGCACCGGCAACCGCATAAACAGGAAGATGGAAAAATGCGACAAAGAATGGAGCAATAATTGCTCCGCCTCCGATACCATATATACCGCCTATGATACCCACAATGAAACAAAGTGAGAAAACACCGGGAACAGAAAAAATATATTTCTGCCCTCCAAATCTGAATTCTGCCTGTTTCACAGAGAAACGGGTTTCTGTAATGACAAAATCTGTTTTGTCCTTTGCAGATTCGTTGTTCTGAACAGTCTCTTTTCGTTTGATTATATCTGAGAACAGTTTTATGCCTATATACAATAATACAAATCCTGCAAAAGATTTGAAATCTTTTGAATCAGGAAGATATTCCAGCCGAACCCATGCACCGATTAACACACCCGGCAAAGTTCCGATTATCACAGCCCATGTCAGAGGCCAAACCATGCGTTTTTCTTTTACATACCGCCATACTCCGCTCGGAATAGCAATAATGTTGAACAACTGATTTGTCCCGCTTACTGACGGTGTTGTATAGTTCAATATACTCATTTGAAACGGTAGCAGCACAAAAGCACCTGATACTCCGCCCATTGATGTAAAAAAAGATACAGCAAATGCGACCAGTGGCGGAATAAATATCCATGTTGTTACACCCGAAACCGGGAAAGTAATATAAAACAAATCTGTCATTAACACCCCTCTGATGTGATATTTAAGAGGATTTAAGAGCCTAACAGTGTTGATATATGGAAAAATTTTCCACATATCACCCTTAATGCGATGGAAAAATTCCCACCTATTGAAATATTGCATCACATGGAAAATCCCCTCTGAATTTTCCATTTACTTACTGTATCAGTTAATATAATGGAAAGCAAGGAAAAAAGCAGGTGGAATAAATGGAAAAATTCTGCACATTTTTTCCATGTATTGCGATATTGTACGAGATAAAGTGGAAAATTCCTTATGATTTTTCCACTTACATTATACAGGGACATGAAAATTCCCTCTGTTTCCCATGTCAGCTTATATGATAAAAGAACAAAAAAATCGGACAGAACAACAGATAGAAAAAATTATGCAACATTTTCCATGTATTGCGATATTAAGTGGCCTGAAATGGAAAATTCCTCCTGATTTTTCTCTTTTCTTTTTGAGATATTATATTTTTTAATACTATATCTGCTTCCTCTTTATGTATTATTCCGGCGCGGCAAAGCCCGAAACGCTTTTTGGCTTCAGACAGCCAATACAGCCACCGTTTTTTATCTTTTGAAAATTTCAGCAGAAATTCTCTTTTATGACACCGATGGGTTATGTGCCATGCATGTCCGGGTATATGATGTCTGTTCGCTCTTGTGTCAGTTTTCTGTTCTTAAAATCACCTTTTTGGTATCAAAAAAGTAGTTTTAAGAGCAAATAATGCCTTTCTTTATCATCTATATTTTATAAATTCAGCATCTTGGCTTGGTCCGACCCCAAGCCCCACCAAACCCCAAGCCCCACACCCCAAGCCCCACAGCAGGCCCCACAGGAGTGAATTCCACATCGGGAAAAATTTTCTCATTCGTCATTTCCGATACCCGCCCACAGTTCGTCAAGCGGCATTGTCTCACCGCTCATGGCTCCCTCCCAGCCCTGTCGGAAGCTGATTTCCGCCGGTTTCAGCGTTATGCTCTCACGGAAAACCCGCACGATGTTCAGCAAAGCCGGGCTAATCTTCGGGATTTTCTTTTTCCAACCATGCGACATCCGCTTTGTCTTTGGGACGTCCGGTTTTTCTCTTATTTCGGAGAAGATGCGGACGGCTGATAACCTGCACTTTCATATCTTCGACTGTAATTTCCTTTCGCAAAGCCCACGCACCCTCAAACGTCACTCCGTCAATTGAGGTCAGAATGTCAATACGTCTCGGAACCACACCGATCTGGAAGATCAAATCAGGCTTTTTCAGATCATCCGTTGTGAGATCGAACAGCGGAGCCCCGAATTTTATCAGAGCCTTTACGACACGTTCCGCATTTTCTTCGGAGCATCTTATCCAGAGGTCAATATCCCCCGTCGCCCTCACAAATCCGTGAGCAGCCAGAGCGTATGCCCCCACAACCAGGTATTCAACTTTTTCCTCGTTGAATGCTGACAATATGTCTCGGAAGTCCGGATTCAGCAAGAGACTCTCCTTTGAATGCCCATGCGTCGAGTGCCACCTGCCACATCATGCCGATTCTTTCTGACGGCGTGGTGTTTCGCAAATCCGAGTCACTGTCCTGTCCGTGCAGGCTGACAATTCGGACAGCACGCATTCTGTCTTTTCTCTTATTCATGACGATTTTCCTACTAAAACGATTCATTATTCTGAGGCATAACTGAAGGGTCTCGATTGGGGTCGGACCAAACTATCATACTGCAATTCAATCATATTCATTCCAG
>JAOZLU010000621.1 GCA_029934695.1 Desulfobacterales bacterium
CTCAGGCGTTGAAGCCGTGGCACTGGATATCAGCACAATACACTAAGTCGTAACCCAGGAATGGAATTATCCATGGGACTTACAGGAATATCCGGGCGGATAAGCATCCGCACGGTTTTTATATAACGCCGAAAGGCATTATCTTTCATCATTTTTTTGAAAGGAGGAAACTTATGAAAGTTTGCACCAAATTTGGCAAGAGGATCACGGAGAAAATCCGGCTGCTCAACTGTCTGCTTGTGCTTGTCCTGCTTGCCATGGGCCATGAGACGGCCTGTTCACAGATCTGCAATCCCGATATAAAGCCGGTGAAGGACCAGATTTTCGGCTATCGTGAACGGAATAATGACAAACGCTGTGAGGGATTTTATCAGTCGCCGGTCGCAGCCGGAAGCATTGAGGTGGTGGGACTCGTGAAAGGGAAATTCCGCTTCAAATGGGACAAGGAGGAAATTGTTGAGATTTCCTCACCCCTGGTCGGAGACAGGCCGGTTTATGTCTGTGCCATGGGAATTCCGATCAAGACCTATTATCGCATGGATGCCCAGATTCTCCCCGGAAAGAAACTCCGGTGGCCCGTGGGCGATGTCATCTGTCCCCAGAAGCTCTATCCCAAAATTGTCGGCATTTTCGGCTGGATCGGAACAGAGGCGGAAAAAACCTCTTATGTTCCGGTCCGTGCTGTGGGAACAGGGATGAATTCCGTTCCCGGGGATGACAGGATAAATCTGTATCTGCGCACGTCGGTTGACGTGGAACTTGTGAAATGGCGGCATCATTCCGATATGACC
The DNA here is from genome assembly GCA_029934695.1 of Desulfobacterales bacterium. Taxonomy (GTDB): domain Bacteria; phylum Desulfobacterota; class Desulfobacteria; order Desulfobacterales; family 4be13; genus JAOZLU01. The sequence continues at coordinate 792 of JAOZLU010000621.1, forward strand.
GACGCTTCACGGCCGGGCCAATGGAAAGATACGGACAAATCCCGCTATCGGAGCGGTTCCCCCATTCGCATCATCCTGCCTCCGAGCGAGACGGGAGAACTGTATGTGGAAGTGGCGGCAAAGGAGAAAGGGAGCGCCCGCTGGCTGAAAAAGAATCTCCGGGTGCTTGCAAAGGAGGTGAAAGATGATAAAGACAATTAAGAGACTGCTTGGCCTGCATTCGGAGCGACTATCGAAGGTCAGATCAGCAGCCCGCAATCTGCGGGAAGGAAAATTGGAAGACGCTGAAAAGGACCTGAAATGGGCTGAATCATATTCCCGTGTGCTGGCCTTTATTGGAATAGGAAAAAAATGCCTTGTCATAATTTGCGCTTTCCTTATCGCACTTGCCTACACATGCCATCCCTCCGCCCCGATTTCATTTAAAATCAGGACTGAAAATGTCTCTATGACACTCGCCGAAAACTGGGCTTCCGACCATTCGTTCACCTCGGACAGAGTTTTCGCCAACAATCTTGTTGAGGTCGGCGCATTCGGCCTGAATATTCCCCGCGAGGTTTATCCCGAAGAGAATGCCGTTGAAATGGATTTGAAGGGAAAGGACATCAATGTGAATGAACTCATCCTGCTGGCGAACACAAAGGTCGAATTCAATGCACAGGGGGATATGCTGAGGTTGTTTGCCAAGGGCGAACCGCTGGCCGGGGAACTCTTTGCACAGAACGGCATCCTCATGCTGGAGGCAGGCGGGGAAACCATTGAGAGAACCATTGATTCCGAGATTCCCGAAACCATAAGTTTCCGTTCAGCCAGGACCGTCGCGGATCCGGTCCGATTCGAGTTTGCCACAAAGGATGACTGGCAATTGCGGGGGCTGCTGTTTCGGGAAATCGGCTTTCTGGAGGAATATCCGCCCGGATCAGGAAATTTCATATCCGCAATTCATTCCGGGAAAATCACATTCTCGGAAACCGGAACCTTCCATGAGCTGGGGAAAGGAGAGAGCCTGATTCTGAAAGGACCGGAAATCAGACGCATGGAGATTTCAAAGGCAGGCAATGATATGGAAATATTCTTTGAAGGCACTGTGGATGAGGCATCGGCCGGTCCCCGGGGCTTTGAGAGAGATATGACACCGAGCTGGCTGAAATGGATATACCATCAGCAACGGGTCGCTTTTTTCTGGATCGCCTTTGCCATTCTTGTGCTGAAAAACTTGTTGGATGTCGCAGGTGCGTTTATGAGTCTGTGAGAACAGACTGTGATTGGCCCGGAAAGTGACAGGTCTGATGATTCTCGTGATCTTTTGGCCTGTCCCGGGCATTCATGCTCAGATCGGGGAAACAGATTATGATACGTTTAACTTGTAAAATGACAGGTCTGATGATACTTGTGATCTTCTGGCCTGTTATAGATGTTTATGCTCAGGACGGGGACAAGGTGGCAGAGAGATTTATCAACAATGTTCTTCAACTTAGCGTGAAATTCTCCAACGGAGTTGAGACCAATGGCTTCGGTTTTGTGGTGGGTGAGCGGGAGGGGCACTTGTATGCGGTGACGGCAAATCATGTGCTACATCACTCGGATGCCCCTGACGTGAAAACAGCCGAAGTGAAGGTGAGATTTTTCCAGGATCAGGCCGGAAAGCCGGTGACAGGAGAAGCTCTGAATGTCTCAAGCACCGAGATAGACACGGCTCTGCTCAGAGTGCCGAAGCCCGCATGGTATCAGTGGGAAAGGGGAGTTCTGAGTTCCGGCTACAAGAGGGGAGACAGGGCTTGGTTTGTCGGGCAGGCGGGGAAATGGTTTATTCCCACGGACAAGGATGCCGGTTCTCTTTATGACAGCGAGCCGGATTTGCTAGGCTATGTCACGCTTTCCATCTCCTCTGTTCAAAGAGGAACCTCCGGCGCGCCCCTGTTCACGGAAAACGGAATTGTCGGGATGGTTGTCCTAGATGAAGGTGACAAGGCCCTTGCTGTGCATATTGATCAGATACGGAAGCTTATAAATAGGATGTGTCCAGTGTGTCCGTGGAATATGGAGATATATAAAAACTCTCCGATTATACAGTTTAAAGAATGGTCTTTTGGCATTATTATAATAGTGGTATTTGTATTTCTTAATCTAATAATTTTGATTCTGATTAGGAACCGGTTCAAAAAAGAAGATGGTGCCCGCCAGAAACTATCAGGCACTAAGACCCCTCCTGAGAAAAGAGGTTTCAAGTTCAGATTGGCGATGATCAGCATCGTGGCAGGTTTTGTGGTCGTGTTGCTGTTTATAGTCACGAGGAGTGATATAACGCCGTTTAAACCCGTGTCTGTGACAAAACCGACAGCCAGCGTGACAACGACCGTGAAGTCTGAATCCGTGCCTGTGACCACCGTGGAGCCACAAACGCCGGAGCCTGCAATCACCAACACCATAGGCATGAAGCTGGTCTATATCCAGCCCGGAACCTTTATGATGGGCAGCCCGCCGGATGAACCGAAACGGTATGACAATGAAACCCTGCACGAAGTGAAACTGACCAAGGGCTTTTATATGCAGACCACGGAAGTGACACAGGGGCAGTGGAGGGCGGTCATGGGGAGCAATCCCTCTCATTTCAAAGACTGCGGGGACAACTGTCCTGTAGAAAGAGTTTCCTGGGAGGATGTGCAGGAATTCATTAAGAAACTGAATCAGATGGAAAAAACAGACAGATACCGGCTGCCCACCGAGGCGGAGTGGGAATATGCCTGCCGGGCTGGAACGACCACGCCTTTTTTCTTCGGCAAATGTCTGTCAACGGATCAGGCAAACTATTACGGCAATTCTCCGCAGACTGACTGCCCAAAAGGGGAGTATCGGGAAAAGACGGTTCCGGTTGCAAGTTTCGCTCCCAACAAGTGGGGACTGTACGACATGCACGGGAATGTGTGGGAATGGTGTCAGGACTGGTTCGGCGACTATCCTCCGGGTTCCGTTACCGACCCCGGGGGGCCATCTACAGGCTCGTTTCGTGTCTATCGGGGCGGCAGCCTTGGCCTCGGTGCCGGGGCCTGCCGGGCGGCGTCCCGGTACTGGCTCTCGCCCGTCTTCCGGAGCTACAACCTCGGGCTCCGCCTCGCTCTCTCCCCAGATTAGCAGGTCAGCTAAGCAGGCAGGCAAGCACAAGCAAGGAGGTGAGGAGAACAGAAGCATCCGCACCGACACGGAATGAAGCGAGGGACGAGCGAAGTGGAGT
>JAOZLU010001136.1 GCA_029934695.1 Desulfobacterales bacterium
TCTCCCAATTAATCCGTGCAGATGCTCATCCCTCGCTTCGTTCCGTGTCGGTGCGAATGCTCCTGATTCTCCTCGTCTGCCTGCTTGCCTGTTTCCTGGGGCGAGTCCCAGCTCCGGTCCGACGACCGGCAGTACTCGGCACGTTGAGCCAATTGCCGCCCCGCTTGACACGGCATGAGCCTGTATAAACCCACATACAAACTCTGATTTTAAACAACTTGCGAAATTTCGGGCGTTTCTAATTCCGCTGAATGATAACATTCGGCACGGTCTGCCACTTCTGCCCTGTTGATCTGATCAGGGGGTTTGTAATAGTGCATACTGCTCAGGTGAAAATCACCGTTTTCCGCATTAAAAATAATGCTGACACCTGATTCGGCTCTGAATGCGAGCTGGGAGCCTTCAAAAGTAAGTTCCGGGTCATGCCTCAGTCTGATTCCGAATACAGAAGCCGCCTGTCTGAATTCGTCAGGGGTGACATTTTCCCGGGAGAAGTAGAAGTGGACTGACTCCAGAAGGAATTCTCCTGCTGATTTGTCCTTGTAAAAGGCCAGTTCCATACATTCCTGTTCATATTTCCAGATTTCCGGATTTTTCCTGACAGACACATCATCAGGTTCCCCGAATATTTTCTGTATCAGATGTTGCGGGGCTCCGACTGAAATCAGTTCCGGCCGATTTGTTGAAAGCAGTCTCATCAGACAGCCTGTTGAAAGAAAAAAATGGGGTATCATTTCAGACCTCTCTTTTCAATTGCCTTAATCAGAAAGTTCAGTTCACCGGAACGGGCGAGAGACCGCTCGGTTCTCATGCTGCGAAGATAGTCTCTGGCTCTGACAGCATCCCGGTGGACAGTGCGGCGTGTCTCAGCCTCATCCAGTTTTGCTTCCGCTTTCCGGATCGCATCTTTTACCACTTTGGCAGGTGTTGAACTGAAAACAGGTTTGAACACGATTGTTCCGTTCCTGCCGGGACGCATTGCCAATTCCACTCCGTCTATCCGGATATGAAATCCCTTGTTTACCCAGTCAGCAGCCAGCGGCGATATTTTAAACACAACGGTTGTGGCTAATATTTCAAATATTCGATCCATTCTGTATCCTTAAATGGTTGTGGTACCTCCTGAGTTTTCGCTCGTCCCTCGCTTCGTTCCGTGTCGGTGCGGATGCTTCTG
>JAOZLU010001137.1 GCA_029934695.1 Desulfobacterales bacterium
AAATACCTTTTGTCAAATATACGATGCATGGGAACAATTTTGTGATTGTTGATGAGATCGATAAATCATTACTGACGGAATCTGAGAAATTCAGGTTCGCTTACCAAGCCACCAACATGAATTATGGAGTCGGCTCGGATAATTTTCTGGTCATACAGCCCTGGGCTTCTGAAACTCTGGAAGAGATCAAGGATTTTCGGAACTACTGGAAGATGTTTCCCAGTTTGGGAGCAGATGAAGCGGGTTCAGGAGATGCAGAATATATTTTCAGAATGTTTGAGCCTGACGGAAAAGAGGCATTCAGTTGCGGCAACGGCCTGATATGTATCTCTGACTATCTGTATCAGAAGTATGACGTGGAATCTGCCCGGATGATGACGGAGATACCAACCCGGTCTCCCAAAGCCGTGACCATCGGAACGGATTCAAAGGAAGAACTTAACTGGGCGAACATGGGGCCTCCCAGAATTTCATCGAACACGAATACGGTATTATCTCACAAAATCGAACCCATAGATATCCAGATCAAACTCCCGGAGAACGGATTAAGCAATTCTGAAAAGGAAATTTCCATAAAATTTTCAGGATACCTTGTCTTTACCGGAGAGCCTCATCTTGTGATTTTTACTGAACTCGGGTTTTCCCCTGCGAAGATGGCGAGTCTTATTTTTGATTCTTCCTCCATGAGAGACAGCGGAGCACTGCTCAACAAGATTGGCAGGTCTCTTAATGAGGATACGCAACGCTTTCCTGAAGGGATTAATATCAATTTTGTTCGGCTTAATTCCGGGGTTCTGGAATACAGAACTTTTGAACGGGGGATCAACCATGAGACTCAGGCTTGTGGAACCGGCGCTGTGGCAGTGTCGTTCGTTGCAAAGCATCTGAATCTGATTAGCACAGATAAGATCACTATATGGCCTTACCTTAGTCGTCGGCATAATCCGAATGCACAGATTTGCGTGAGGAAAGATAAAGACGATTATATTTTGTATGGGAAACCATCGTTGTTGTTTGATGGGAATTTTTTTGTTGAGGAGGGTTGAATATCATGCTTGCCAAAAATCTGTCTGCTTCTGTTCAGGAACCGGGTGATCCGATGACTTCTCAGGAAACGTATATAAGCACTTCAGGAAAGTGGAAGATTATCGCCGGGACGGTTGCTTTGCTTAT
>JAOZLU010001138.1 GCA_029934695.1 Desulfobacterales bacterium
ATTGCCGGACGGGGTTTGCAACCCCGTCCGAAATATTTGCTGCCGGGGACTGACAAAACATTGCGGACGGGGTTGCAAACCCCGTCCGGCAGATAAGGCTCGGATTTGGCAATCCGAGCCGAGCAGAGGGGGAGAGGAGTATGAAATGAACATTGAATTTGTGTTAATCCAGCCCGGGGAGTTTATGATGGGAACCCCGGAGAGTGAGCCGGGACGAAGTGATGATGAGATATTACATAAAGTGAAGCTGACAGTCCCCTTTTATATGCAGACAACGCCAGTCACGGTGGGGCAGTGGCGGACTTTTATTGAGGAGACCGGTTTTAATACGGATGCGGAAACAGGCGACGGCACGTATGTTTGCACAAGTGCCGGAGATAAAAGCAGCGATAAAAAAACACAGGATTTTTCTCCCACGGCTTCCGCCTGGATAAAAGATAAACGCTTTTATTGGGAGAACCCGGGATTTTCACAGACAGAAGATCATCCGGTAACATGCATATCATGGAATGATGCCCAGGCGTTTATAACATGGCTGAATTCAAAAGAAGGCAAAATTTACAGGTTTCCCACCGAGGCAGAATGGGAGTATGCATGCCGTGCAGGCTCAGATACGGCGTACTGCTTTGGAAATGATGCAGAAAGGCTGGGAGAATACGCCTGGTTTGAAGAGAATTCAGGAGATATGGCCCATCCGGTGGGAGTGCTCAAACCCAATGCCTGGGGATTGTATGATATGCACGGGGGGGTCTGGGAATGCTGTCAGGACAGATGCGATTTCGATTCTGAAAAGAGGCTTGTTGTTACGGACACATACAGGGATCATGTTGTTGACCCTGAAAACCGGACAGGTCCGCTCCGAACTTTTCGCGGGGGAGGCTGGTACGGCATTGCCCAGAACTGCCGGGCCGGGTACCGCTACAGAGGCAGCCCCGACAGAAGTGCCACCGCACTCGGGTTTCGGGTTGTGAAATGCCCGTAAGTTTTTCAGGATTTTCTCACACAAAGCCACAGAGACACAAAGACAGATCAGGCAGTTGTGAACTTTGTGGAACCTCTGTGTCCTTTGTGGTAAAAACTTGCTTAACCACAAGGGACACAAAGATCGCACAAAGGGCACAAAGACATATCAGGCAGTTGTGAACTTTGTGGAACCTCTGTGTCCTTTGTGC
>JAOZLU010000103.1:0-8135 GCA_029934695.1 Desulfobacterales bacterium
TAACGCTTTCAGGGGATGCCTGAAATCAGCCCTGCATCGCACCTTTTTAACCACAGAGGACACAAAGGGGGCACAAAGGCCACAAAGCTTAAACCCGGGGCACAGAGCTTAAATCTGCACGTTCGGCCGGATCTGTCTGAGGGCAGGTGCGGGAGCCTCCCCTGAATCCGTTATAATCAGCAAAAAAATAACCGGTCATTGCAGCGGGTGCGACATGAAGTCGCTGATGTATTGCTGACTTCGTTTCTCATTAATGAGAAACGGAAATTCAACCTGTCGTGTTGCCAACAGTTTCTTACTCCGACATGCGTCGCCGGCAACGGCAGGGGTGTGAGAGCCCGGAGGACAATGCAGCCCTCACGCCGCAAGGCGCAGGAGAGAAAACCGTGAGGGAGTGTTTTCCGTCGGTGGGTGCTTCACTGCTTGACTTCAGCTAAAGTCTTCGGTTAATCTCTGCCGCCGCTTATCATTAGACAGTAAAGAGAAGAGGTAAAAAAATATAGCAATGAGTATGACAGATAAAAATAAAAAAACAGCATGGGGGCGAGATTAGCAAACTGGTTTAACATAATTGGTACATTGGTTCTCGGAATTTTAGGTTTCTGGCTAAATTTTCAAATTCAGACGAGCAATGAATTACTTGAAAAACAAAGATTATTACTTGACGAACAGAGAATAGTGCTTGATGAACAGAAAGCAGATCTTCAATTTCGGCTGGAACTTTTTGATCGGGTAGTTAAATCCGTTGGAATAAACAAAAAGGAAGGTGAAGTGGTTCTGGCGTTGGTCAAAACACTTCCGAAAAGTGAGTATTCCCAGGCATTGCTTGATGTGTTAACTGCCAGTCCTAAAAAAGAAATAAGAGAAAAGGCAATGACCGCCCTGCTAAAGCGGGGTGATACCTGGATTCATAAGGAATATTCTCCGGAAACCTCAGGTTATGCGGATTTCGATGTGTTTGTCTGCGGGCCCGCATTAAACAGCCAGGCAACCGCCAATCTGCTTGATGAGGTCTTACAGAGTTTTGATAACAGCAGGACTGGACAGATAAGAGTGAGGAAATGGACATTGTTATCTGAATTCTCAGAAGATGATCTGGCAAATAAAACGACTGTTATTTTAGATAAGGATGAAGTAAAAGTGGCTTATTCCATTATTGAGTCTTTGAGTAGGATTTCAAATATCCCACCTGTCATTACGGTGGATAATCCCGCTAAAGAAAGTCCTTGGAGAGTAAGTGTCGTTTTATGTCCGCAGGAGTAACTGCCTAACCCAGTGCGAAGCAGGTTGAAGCTTGACTGGAAAAAAGCCGAGGATAAGGATGGCCATGAAATATCTTCTGATAAAACCGAATCGTTCGATACGGTTGAAGACTTTATTGCGGATTTGAAAAAATGAAGATCGCCCGTACGAAGGATTTCAGGCATCTTCCGAAATTCAAACTCTGCGTTGGCATTTTATTGAAGGATATTTTAAACAATGGAAAACAAAGATGAGAGCAAAACAAAAATTGAAGCCATCCGAATTGAGCAATTATTCGGATACTTAACTTATGAATTGATCCCAAAAGAAAATAATGAAATATTGATTTTGTACGGTGATAATGGAAGCGGAAAAACAACAATCTTAAATCTTGTATTTCATATTTTGGCTGCTGAGGATTCAAGAGGTCATAAATCATACATAGCACAAGTTCCTTTCAAAAAATGTACGATTGATTTTCAGTATGGCAGCAAGGTATTCACTTATAGAAAGAAAAGCTTGGAAGGACCTTTTACCATTGAAATTTATAAAAAAAATGAACTGATTGACAAATATTGCTTTCAGACAGAAACTGACGGAGATGTAAAAACGCAACCAAAGCCTAAAAAATATTATAGATTTTTAAGAACTCTGGCAGAATTGAATATTGGTCTTTTTCTGATTCCAGATAACAGAAAAATAGAAAGTAATCTGTATGAGGGTGCTGTTGCAAGAAAAGAAGCTTTGAAACTTGGAGAAGTTATCATTAAGGAAGGGGATAACAGGTATGAATATCATTTTGATTCCATAGTAGATTCAGCCTTAAAACGAGCATACATCTGGAGCCGTAAACAGGCTCTGAGTGCCAGTAGCCAGGGCGAAACAGATACAAGTAAAATCTATGCGGATATTGTAAAAAAAATAGTTTCTCCTAAGACATCGAAAAATATTAATAAACTCACCTTTTCTGAACTGATGGGAAAAGTAGATTCTTTAAAGGAGAGGAGTGAAAAATTTACTAAATTTGGATTGACAACACCCATTGATATCTCTGAAATATTACCTTTGCTGACAAAGGCCAGCTCACAGAAAAAAGGAGTTGTCAATCAGGTCATTTCACCATATATAAGATCATTTGAAGCAAAATTGAATGCTCTGGAAAATCTGCGTGAATCGTTAGAAACATTTACCTGTATTTTCAATAAATTCTTTAATTTCAAATCTCTTGATTTTGACATAAGATACGGCATAAATATCAGAGATAAAAACGATAAAGAATTACCCCCTGAATATTTGTCTTCAGGGGAGAAACAGTTGTTACTGCTATTTTGCAATATTCTTTTGGCCCGTTCCAAGCCAAGTATTTTTATTATAGACGAACCTGAATTATCATTAAATATCAAATGGCAAAGAGAATTAATCAACTCCCTGATCGCATGTGTCAAGGATTGTGATGTGCAGTTCATTTTTGCAACTCACTCTTTAGAAATGCTGGCTTTGCATAAAAATAACGCTATCAGATTGGAAGAAATAAGGAATTAAATCATCTTAAATGACAGAAGCCGAACAGAGAACTCCGGAAGAATTGATAGTAAGGTATGAATTTGAGCCAACATTAAAGGATTTATATGTTGAAGGCTCAGATGATAAAATAATTTTAGAGGATTTCTTTGAGAAAAATGAAATTGAAGATGTAAAAATTTTTGAAATCTCAACTGTAAATATTCCGGAAGTTGAGGGAAATGAAAATTCAAATCGTACTCGTCTGAAAACACTCGCTGAAATATTATTTCATGAACTATCAGATGATAATAAGGTTTTTTGTCTTATCGACAGTGATTTTGACTGTTTGGCTGGATTTAAGGAGATTAACCCGAAATTATTGGCAACTGATTACGCTAATATGGAGATGTATTTTTTTACCGGTTCAACAATTAAAAATATAAACAGGCATTGTCTGAAAAAATATAAAATCACAAAACCCATTAAAGATGATTTTATTGTTCCTGTGCTGACAGATTTATTTTTAGTCAGATATGTCAATTCAAAAAGAAAATGGCATTTAACTTATCTCAACTTTGAGAAAATAATCAAATATGATAAAGGCAAATTTTCCTTTGACACTGATCTCTATATTAAAAGATATTTAAACAAAAACGGACGATTGGCAGAATTGAATAATTTTAAAGATGAAATTGCTTTGGTGAAATTAAATGAAAAGTCAGATGCCAGGTGTTATATCCATGGTCATGACTTTCTTGAGTTGATTTGTATAATTATTAACAAATTTTTAAGAAAAAAAACTATATATACACCAGAAATAATATATAATTTTTTGAAAGTATCCGCAGATTACAATGACTTTGCAAAAGAACCATTGTTTTCTTTTTTATTGAGAGCTATGCGATAAATGCCCAACTGGCCACAGTTAAAAGCGGTGTTCCGCGGCAGACAGGCATCTGCGTCTGTCTGCGTTCATCTGCGGTTCCTCATATGCAAACACCTGAAAATATATGGTCAGGTACTGGGCTGATGAAAATGTCACAAACAGGGTTGCCAATTGCGATCCCGTTTTTATTCCGTATATTTTTTTTGACTTAAAAATCAGCAGATTATGAAATGCCAGGAACAAAAATGGGATCAGCTTTTTAAGAGCATCGGCAACATTTTCATCACCTCAGCCAGGTACTTACAAGGTGACAATTTATGGCAGTTTGGAGAATCTGCATTGATCCGTAAATTTCCACTGATACTCATGACTGAAAAAATGAAGGAACAGAGAAAAAATATAATGTTTGAACAGACTTTTAAAAATATTGACGATACTCTCTGGAAAGATGCCGGTTGCAGCAGTGAGTTGGATTATGTGGAGCAGACCTCCTGGGTGCTGTTTCTGAAATATCTTGATGATTTGGAAAAAGACAAAGCCACAGCAGCCGAGCTGACAGGTAAAACTTATGCCAGTATCATTGCTCCTGAATTTCAATGGACAAAATGGGCAGCTCCGAAATTAAAAAATGGCAAAATTGACCACAACGCTTTAACGGGTGATGACCTTGGGAATTTTGTAAATGGCAAACTTTTTCCCTATCTGAAAAAAATCAAAACCGATGCGGAATATGCGGACACCATTGAATACAAAATCGGTGAGATATTCAGCGAACTGAAAAACAAAATACAAAGCGGTTACAATCTCCGTGAGGTGGTGAACCTTGTTGATGAACTTCGTTTCAGAACTCATAAGGAAAAGCACGAGATGAGCCATCTGTATGAAGCGAAAATCAAGAATATGGGGAATGCAGGGCGTAATGGCGGCGAATATTACACACCACGGCCGCTGATTAAAACCATTGTCAGAGTGGTTGCTCCCAAAATCGGGGATACGATTTATGATGGTGCGGCAGGTTCTGCGGGTTTCCTGTGCGAAGCCTTTGATTATTTGAAGCAGAGCAAAAAATTATCCACTGTCGATACTGAAAAGTTGCAGAAAAAAACTTTTTACGGCAAAGAGAAAAAATCGCTGGCATATATTATCGGCATTATGAATATGATATTGCACGGGGTTGAAGCGCCGAATATTATTCATACCAACACCCTTGCTGAAAACCTTGCCGACATACAGGACAAAGACCGCTATGATGTGATTTTGGCAAATCCCCCTTTTGGTGGAAAAGAAAGGGCCGAAGTAAAACAAAACTTTCCCATAAAAACAGGCGAGACTGCTTCCCTGTTTTTGCAGCACTTCATTAAAATGTTAAAAGCCGGCGGAAAAGCCGGCGTGGTCATTAAGAACACCTTTTTAAGCAATACCGATAATGCCTCGATTGCGTTGCGTAAAGAATTGCTGAACAACTGCAATTTGCATACGGTGTTGGATTTGCCAGGCGGAACTTTTACGGGTGCGGGAGTAAAAACAGTGGTACTCTTTTTTGAAAAAGGAATCTCCACTAAAAAAACCTGGTTTTATCAACTGAATCTTGGCAGAAACCTTGGCAAAACAAACCCGCTCAGTGAGAAAGATTTGGCTGATTTTGTGAAATTGCAGGCTTCGAGAGCCTCAGCCTACGAGGGACCAGAAACAGAGAATAGTTGGAATGTTGATATAAAGTCATTGAGCGAAGCCGAAATGGACCTTTCTGCTAAAAATCCTAATACGCCTGAAGAACCACCATTGCGGAAGCCGAAAGAGATTTTGAAAGAAATGAAAGCTCTTGATAAAAAAAGTGCTGCGGTTTTAAATTCAATTTTGAGGATGATATGAAACAGGGTTGGGAAATAAAGAAGTTGGGGGAGGTTTGCGAAGAATTATTTGCAGGGGGGGATGTGCCAAAAAACAATTCATCCAAAATAGAATCTGATGTTTTTAATATTCCAATTTTTTCAAATGGCGAAAAGAACAAAGGACTTTATGGATATACCAATGTCGCAAGAGTAACAAAGCCAAGCTTAACTATTTCAGCAAGAGGTACAATTGGTTATTCCGAAATAAGAGAAAAACCTTATTATCCAGCAATACGATTGATAGTTGTAATACCAAACACAGATATTCTTAATTTATATTTTTTGAAATATGTGATCAGCGGCATTGCCTTTACTCATAGTGGTTCATCAATACCTCAATTAACAGTTCCAATGATTAAAGGGTATTCAATTCCACTTCCCCCGCTACCAGAGCAAAAGCGCATAGTAGCCATTTTAGACAAAGCCTTTGCCGCCATAGACAAAGCAAAAGCCAATGCCGAACAAAACCTTAAAAACGCCAAAGAGCTTTTTGAGAGTTATTTGCAAGGGATGTTTGAGAATAAAGGTGAGGGGTGGGAGGAGAAGAAATTTAATGAAATATGTGTTCTTCAAAGGGGGTTTGATTTACCAACACGATTAAGAAATAAGGGAGGCTTTCCATTGGTAAGTTCAAATGGAATTACTGATAGGATTGACCAATGGAAAATTAAGGCTCCTGGTGTTGCAACGGGCCGTAGTGGAACTATAGGTAAAGTACATTTCATTGAAGAAGACTTTTGGCCATTGAATACTGCACTATATATTAAGGAATTTCATAATAATTTTGAAAAATGTATTTATTATTTCTTAAAACAATTTGACTTAAACAGATATAGTTCGGGAGCAGGTGTTCCCACACTAAACAGAAATAATGTTCATGGTGAAATGGTATGGTTTCCAAAATCATTAAAAACCCAAAAAACTATCGTCAAAAAACTCAATGCCCTTTCAGCCAAAACAAAAAAACTGGAAGCCATCTATCAGCAAAAAGTTGATAATCTGGAAGAGTTGAAAAAGTCAGTATTGCAAAAAGCCTTTAATGGTGAATTAACCGAAAAAGAGATTGCCCTATGAACGAAAACCAATTGATAGAATTATTAAACGATCTTGTGAAGCAACCATACGAAAGCGAATGGGTAGAGTTTAAACTCAATTTTCATTCGCCCGAAGAAATTGGCGAACAGATTTCAGCTCTGTCTAATGGGGCATGTATTCAGAATCAATCCTTTGGGTATTTGGTTTTTGGTGTTGAAGATAAAACACAGCATATCAAAGGAACCACTTTTAAAGCAAAAACACATAAAAAAGGCAATGAAGATTTAGAACATTGGCTTGCCACACGCCTGAACCCAAGAATAGATTTTTCAGTTTATGAATTTGATTATGATATTAATAAACATATTAGCATCTATGTTATTCCGGCAGCTAAGAATCAACCTGTGGAATTTTCATATAAGGCATATATTCGGATTGGAAGTATCACTCGAAAATTGAACGATTTTCCTGAAAAACAAGCCAAAATATGGAACAAAGACACTATCCCTTTTGAAAAAGAAATTGCAAAAGACAATTTAGTTGCAGCAGACATTACCAAATATTTAAGTACTGAAACCTATTTTGACTTAATGAAGCTACCATATCCTTCATCGCAACAAGGGGTAATTGATAAATTTCTGGAAGAAGGTATTGTCGTTAAAAAAACAGGATATGCAATAACAAAACTTGGCGCTTTGTTATTCGCAAAAAATTTAAAAGACTTTGAGAGTGTTGAGAGGAAATCGGTCAGGGTTATCGTTTATAAAGGTAAAAACAAAGTCGAAACCGAAAGAGAGCAGATAGGATCAAAAGGCTATGCAATTGATTTTGAAGGCTTGATGGATTGGATCAACAGTCAATTACCAGCCAATGAAGAAATAGGCAAAGCATTACGGAAAGATACACGAATGTATCCGGAAATTTCTATAAGGGAACTTGTTGCAAATGCCTTAATACATCAAGACCTTACAGAAAAAGGGTTCCCAATGGTAGAAATTTTTACTGACAGAATTGAGATTTCAAATGCCGGGACTCCGTTAGTTACACCTGAAAGGTTTATTGACGCTTACTTATCGCGTAATGAAAAACTGGCTGATTTGATGCGTAGAATTGGGTTTTGTGAAGAAAAAGGAAGTGGGTTAGATAAGGTAATTTTTTATAATGAACTTTATCAATTACCTGCAATAAATGTAATTGTTGCTGAAAACAGAACACGAGTAACTATCTACAGCTACAAATCATTAAATGATTTAGGCAAAAAAGAAAAAGTAAGAGCTTGTTATCAACACACTTGTTTAAAATATGTTTCTAATGAAAAGATGACAAATCAATCATTGAGAGATCGTTTTAAAATTGAAGATAAAAATGCAGCAATTGCATCAAGAATTATCAGAGATGCTTTAAAAGATGAAGTAATAAAAGAAGATGATCCTGAAAGTAAATCAAGAAAATATGCCAGTTATTTACCATTTTGGGCATAAAATCTTATTTGATGGTTATTTGATGATATCTGATATCAAAATATTAACTCGCTGAATAACAGGGTTTTCTTATTTGATGGTTATTTGATGATATCT
>JAOZLU010000103.1:8235-15699 GCA_029934695.1 Desulfobacterales bacterium
TGTGGCTGGGGCGTGGTCGAGGGTTCTAAAATACTCCGTGAACGCAATGTCTGTAAAATTACACACGGCAGAATACAGACAGGTGGAAGAAAAAAACCGCTCATTGCCGATTATATCCTGGTTTACAAAGGCATCAAACTGGCAGTTGTTGAGGCAAAAAGAGATGAACTGGAAGTGGGCGAGGGAGTGGCACAGGCAAAACAATATGCTGCCAAACTGAATCTGGAAACCACTTACGCCACCAACGGAAAAAAAATTTATCAAATCTGCATGAAAACAGGCGCAGAGGGCCTGGTCAATGATTTTCTCTCACCCCAGGAGCTTTGGGACAAAACCTACACTGACCAAAACCACTGGCGGGATAAATTTGCAGACATACCCTTTGAAGACAAAAGCGGAACCTGGCAATTGCGCTACTACCAGGAAATTGCGATAAAAAACACACTCGAAGCAATCGCACAGAACAAAGACAGAATTTTATTGACCCTTGCCACCGGAACAGGAAAAACAGCCATTGCTTTTCAAATCGCCTGGAAACTGTTTCAAACCCGCTGGAACTTACATCGTGACGGAGAGAGAAGACCAAGAATACTGTTTCTCGCCGACCGTAATTTTTTGGCTGACCAGGCATTTAACGCATTTTCAGCATTTCCCGAAGATGCAATGATTCGCATAAGGCCCAAAGAAGTCAGCAAAAAAGGGAAAGTCCCAACCAACGGCAGTATCTTTTTTACTATTTTTCAAACCTTTATGACCAATGCTGCCAATACTGCGGCAATGATAACGGACGCAGAGAAAAACAATATGTTTATGGTTGCTGATACGAATATGGCGTATGGTTCAGAAAACTACAACTTTGGTCAGTACCCAAAAGACTATTTCGATTTTATCATTATTGACGAGTGCCACCGTGGCGGAGCCAATGACGAAGGAAACTGGAGAAGAATTTTAGAGTATTTTTCACCCGCCGTACAATTGGGGCTTACCGCAACACCCAAACGAAAAGACAATGTGGACACCTATAAATATTTTGGTGAACCTGTTTATATCTATTCGCTCAAAGAGGGTATTAACGATGGTTTCCTCACGCCATTCAAGGTAAAACGCATCAAAACAACGCTTGACGATTATATATACACCAATGATGACCATATTATCGAAGGTGAGATTGAAGAAGGGAAAATATACGAAGAATCCGACTTTAATAAAATTATTGAAATAAAAGAACGTGAGGCGGAACGAGTCCGGATTTATATGGACGAAGCCAATGAGAACGAAAAAACCATTATTTTCTGTGCCACACAAATTCACGCAGCCGCTGTTCGTAATTTGGTAAATCAGTACCGTTTCGACAAACTCAACGCCAGGTTTAATACAAACAATAAGGTTACTGAGCTTGCCGAAGTAAACTATTGTGTCCGTGTAACCGCAGACGATGGCGAAAGAGGCGAACAGTTTTTAAGAGAATTTCAAGACAATGAAAAAACAATTCCGACGGTATTGACCACTTCACAAAAACTGTCAACAGGTGTCGATGCCAGGAATATCCGCAACATTGTCTTAATGCGACCCATCAGGCAGATGATTGAGTTTAAGCAGATCGTTGGCAGGGGAACCCGTTTATTTGACGGAAAAGAGTTTTTCACCATTTATGATTTCATAGATGCTTACCATCACTTTGCTGACCCTGAATGGGATGGAGAACCAGAGGGAGAGGAAGCCTGTCCTGAATGCGGAGAAGTGCCCTGCATTTGCGAAAAGACACCACCAAAGCCGTGTGAAATCTGTGGTCTGCGCCCTTGTATTTGCGAAAAAGAACCACCAAAACCTTGTGAGGAATGCGGACAAAGCCCCTGTGTCTGCATAAAGAAAGTCAAAATAAAGCTAAGAGATGGCAAAGAGCGTGAGATACAACATATAATTGCCACTTCTTTCTGGAGTGCTGACGGCAAACCCATTTCAGCAGAAGAATTTTTAAATAATCTGTTTGGCGAACTTCCCAACTTTTTCAAAAATGAGGATGAACTGCGGATTTTATGGAGTAAGCCAATGACTCGCAAGACGTTGCTTGAAAAATTGGATGAGGCAGGTTTCGGAAAAGAAGAATTACAGACATTGCAAAAGTTGATTGACGCAGAAAAAAGCGATTTATACGATGTTTTGAAATATGTATCTGACAGCGACATAAAACCCATAACAAGAGCCGAACGAGTATCAGGAGCCGAAGCGAATATTTTTGCTTTACTCAACAACAGACAAAAAGAGTTCATAGCATTTGTACTGAGCAAATACATCGAAACCGGTGTTGAGGAACTCGACCAGGAAAAACTACCCGTCTTACTGACAAACAAATATCAGTCCTTAGAAGATGCAAAAGAAATATTGGGAGATGTGGCAGATATCAGCTCGCTGTTCATAGACTTTCAGCAGCATTTGTATCTGCAGAAAGCAGCATAAATCAGAGATGCGCTGATCCGAGAGGGTTGGAAAATCACCCACGATCCTTATTTCATGCGATACGGCGACACGGAGTTTTATGGCTTGACAGGCTTCGGCCTGCCGGTGCTGCAAACATGCCGCCCCTGCGGGGGCTTGACGGGCTTCGGGCCTGTCGGTGCTACAAATATATGCCCTACGGGCTTGGATCGGAGCTTCCCCTAAATCCGTTATAATATGAGAATCCGTTCATGAAGGACTGAGTATGTGCGAAAGAACCTGGCTGGTAATATGGAAAAATCAGACAAAAAACAAAAATGACAATTGATCCTGATGCAAAAAAATGGCTCGTGAGTTTTTTGGGCGCCAATGTCAAATTTGACGAACCCATGTCAAGGCACACATCCCTGCGTGTGGGCGGCCCTGCGGATGTTTATGTTACGCCTGAAACCCGGGAGGATTTGTTCAGAATCATACGCGGATGCCGGGAAAAAGGACTCAGATATGCCATCATCGGCGGTGGCACAAATCTTCTGGTAAAAGACAATGGCATACGCGGTATTGCAATTTTACTGAAAAAATGCTTTAATCAGATTGTACAGACAGGTGCAAGAGGGGATGATGTTATTGTGACGGCAATGGCAGGTTCCAGTCTGGCCCGCGTTTGCAGATTTGCCACTGAACATGGCCTTGGGGGAATGGATTTTGCACTTGGCATCCCCGGCACGGTGGGCGGCGCTATTATGATGAACGCGGGCACGGCTTACGGATCCATGCAAAATGTGCTTGATTCCGTAAATATACTCCTGCCCACAGGCCAGACCGGGAAGATTGAAAAACAGTATCTGAAATTTGATTACAGAAAACTTGATATCGCTCAGGGTTGCAGATATATTGCAGGCAATATCCCTGATGACAGGGGCCAGCCTGTCATACTTGACGGACAATTCTGCCTGCATCCCTCAGATCCGGGGAAGCTGAAAAGAGAGGCTGAGGAAATTCTGCAAACACGCAAAGGCAACCAGCCCACAAATGCCCCGAACGCAGGATGTTTTTTTAAAAATCCTGATTTGTCAGCGATCAGTGACCAGTGGTCCGTCACACTGGAAAACGGACAGCATCTAACCAGGCTGACAGGGGTATCGGCAGGCAGACTGATTGACCTGGCCGGACTCAGGGGGAAGCGGATTGGCGGAGCGGAAGTTTCAGCAAAACATGCCAATTTCATCATCAACCGGGATAATGCTTCGGCTGCCGACATACTTTCGTTGGCGGAGCTTATCCGGGAAACCGTATTGAAAATATTCAACATCAATCTGGAAACAGAGGTTAAAATTATTGGGGAATAAGCGCAAACGGAAAAATTATCATTGGAAGATCCCTATAAAAAAGAGGGGCTTTGAAAAGATTGCAGTAAACTCCCGCGGAAGTCCTGAACGGCCCGGATATACAAAACTTATGCCATTGCTTGTGCAGGAGGAACCTGAAAAATATGTCAATATCCTGCAATGGCTTCTGCTTTGTCTGAAAATGGCTGCAGGAATGACTTTTGTAATTATGATAAGTCTTGTTTTTATCTTTTTGTACGATTTTTCTACTCAATGTGATTATTTCAGAGCAGAACGCATCGTAATAAAAGGTATTCACAGAATCTCCGAAGAGGAAATAATAAGGCAGGCGCAAATCCGCCCGGGAATAAATATCCTCTCTGTGAACCTTTCAAAGACAAGGAAAAGATTGGAGGTGCATCCGTGGATAGCCCAAGCCGGGGTGAGAAGAGAACTGCCCTCGGAAATTCATATTAAGATAACAGAGCATGAGGCGATTGCCATTCTCAGTCTTTCACGGTTTCAAGTCGGGGCTTGGGAACGATATGGAAAAAACGAGCCTGGGGAACAGGATTTGGGGCATAAATTCATGATAGATGCTCACGGGAAAATATTCAAAAAATGGAATCCATACAAAGATCCCAATGATCTGCCGCTCGTCAGCGGGCTTGATTTTTCAGATATCAATATTTCAGGCGGGGAACGATTTAAAACCATTCCCTATAATGCGGTAATGAGTGTCTTACGACTTGGGCGACAGAACAGAAGCATTATTCCCAACAGTCTGATAAAAAAAATCAGAGTGGACAGAGAGATGGGCATCACCCTGCAATTGACACAAGGTCCGGAGCCTGTCAGTTCTGATCTCTCAGCAGATCGGATCAGAGCAATAAAACTGGGGTACAATAATTACCCGGAAAAATATGACAAGCTCAAAAGTATGCTTTTTTATCTGAAAAGACAGCAACATATTGTAAATATTGACTTTATTGATCTGAACAATTTAAATCGCATTGTCGTTTCAGAATGCGGAATGCAAAATGCAAAATGCGGAATGCAGGATTCGGATATTTAGTTTCAGTTCCGCATTTCACATGAGGAGGTTTATGTGCAGGGACAGGAAGAGATTATTGTCGGTCTTGATATCGGAACGACCAAAATTTGTGCTGTAGTTGGCGAACTATCCGGAAACGATATAAATATCATCGGAATCGGCACCCACCCTTCCATCGGACTCCGAAAGGGTGTGGTTGTAAACATAGAATCAACCGTGCAATCCATTAAAAAGGCTGTTGAAGACGCGGAATTAATGGCCGGCGTTGAAATTTCATCTGTGTACGCGGGAATTGCCGGCGGACACATCACCGGCTTCAACAGCCGGGGAATTATTGCAATAAAAGGACCCGAGGTCACGCAGCATGATGTGGAGCGCGTGATTGACGCTGCCCGGGCCGTGGCAATCCCCATGGACCGGGAGGTCATACATGTGCTGCCGCAGGAATTCATTGTGGATGACCATGCAGGCATCCTGGACCCTGTGGGAATGGCTGCTGTACGCCTGGAAGCAAAGATTCATATCGTGACCGGCGCGGTGACATCTGCCCACAACATTGTAAAATGTGCAAACCGCGCCGGTCTTGATGTGTGTGATATTGTTCTGGAATCGCTTGCTTCCGGTGAAGCTGTATTGGCTGATGAGGAAAAAGAACTCGGCACGGCCCTTCTGGATCTGGGCGGCGGAACGAGTGATCTGGCCATCTTTTCCAATAAAAATATCAAACACACATTCGTGCTTGCGCTCGGAGGAAATAATCTTACAAATGATATTGCCATTGGGTTGCGCGCTCCCCTTGGCGAAGCAGAAAATATCAAGAAAAAATACGGGAGCTGTCTGTCCAAAAATATCGGCCTCGAAGAAACCATTGAAGTACCGGGTATGGGAGGGCGGAAGTCCAGAAAACTCTCAAGGCAGATACTGTGTGAAATTTTGGAACCGCGCACGGAAGAAATTTTTGCTCTGATACAGAGGGAAATTTACAGGGCAGGAATGGAAAGCACAATGGCGTCAGGCATCGTTTTAACGGGCGGTTCAGCTCTTTTGGATGGGGTGACAGAGGTTGCCGAATCGGTTTTCAACCTTCCGACCCGTCTGGGGAAGCCTCGGGGAATCGGCGGCCTTGTGGATGTTGTAAACAACCCCATGTATGCCACAGGTGTCGGGCTTGTCTTATTCGGTGCGCAAAACCAGCCGGAAAACAAATTCAGAATCCGTGACTCAAATATTTTCAACCGGGTGATGGCCCGGATGAAAAAATGGTTTAAAGATATAGTTTGAACTTTGAATGAAATTATTGTAAGAGGGATCCTTAGGCAGGCTCAGGGTTCGGGCGCAATTTAAGGAAAAAATTCAATACGGCAATTGTCAGCAATTGTCCTTAATCTTAGGGAACAGGTGGGAAACAATGTTCAGTTATGTGGAAAACAGCGGGAAATCCGCAAAAATAAAGGTTATCGGTGTGGGAGGAGCGGGAGGGAACGCGATTAACAACATGATTGATTCCAACCTTCAGGGCGTAAACTTCATAGTCACCAATACTGATCTTCAGGCCTTGGATGCTTCCAGGGCACCCATCAAAATACAGATCGGAGACAAACTTACTGAGGGACTCGGCGCGGGTGCCAATCCTGAAATCGGACGGGATGCCGCGCTTGAAAATGCTGAAGCCATCCGAAACGCCCTGAAAGACAGCCACATGGTATTCATCACAGCGGGATTCGGCGGGGGAACCGGGACCGGAGCAGCGAGTGTCATTGCGGAAATCTGCAAAGAGCTGGAAACGCTGACAGTTGCAGTGGTGACAAAACCTTTTTCATTTGAAGGCAAAAAACGGGCCAGGCAGGCGGAAGATGGAATTGAGGAATTAAAGGAAATAGCGGATACGGTCATCATCATCCCCAACGACAGACTGAGGGGGCTTGCTTCCAAAAATGCGACAATGATAGAAATGTTTAAGAAGGCAGATGAAATCCTGCTCCATTCGGTCAAAGGGATCACCGATCTTATTTTAATGCCGGGCCTTGTCAATCTGGATTTTGCAGATGTGAAAACAACCATGTCAAAGGCCGGGATGGCCATAATGGGCATCGGCGTTGCAAGCGGGGAAAACCGCGCAGTCGAAGCTGCTGAACACGCCATATCCCATCCGCTGCTTGAGGATCTGTCCATTTCCGGGGCCAGGGGCGTTCTGATGAACATAACAAGCACCAGCGAACTGACAATGGAAGAGATGACCGAAGCTTCTGAACGGATATACAGCGAAGTGGGCGATGATGCGGATATTATATGGGGTGCGGTTATTGATGACAGCCTCGGTGATGAAATGCGGGTGACAGTCATTGCAACGGGGATCGGGGGCGGTCTTGAAAAAGCAGTGCCCCAGAAACACAGTGTGCATCCGTTCAGACGCAAGACAGCAAAGACAGCTCGCAAACAACCTGAAAAGCAGACAGCCGACTATGAAGAACCGACCTTCATCCGCAAGAAGGAAACTGCTGCTGATATCTACAAAGTGCATAAGGGCATGGAAATTGACAGTAACGATCTTGACATCCCCACTTTTCTGAGAAAAAAAGCAGACTGATGTTTGTTTGATGTTGGATGTTTGATGTTGGATGTTTGATGTTGGATGTTTGATGTTGG
>JAOZLU010001139.1 GCA_029934695.1 Desulfobacterales bacterium
GGTGCTTCTCATTGACGAGATTGATTCACTGATAGGCGATACGCTCATCTCAGTGCTGCGTCAGCTGCGGTCAGGATATGACAAAAGACCCGGACTGTTTCCCCGGAGCATCATCCTGTGCGGCGTCAGGGATGTCAGGGATTACCGCATCCGTTCTGGCAGGGAGAAGAGCATCATCACCGGCGGAAGCGCCTTCAATGTCAAAGCGGAATCACTGAGGCTGGGAGATTTTTCCGGGGAGGAGGTGAGAATGCTCTGCAGCTGCCACACGGAAGATACGGGCCAGATATTTGCTCCCGGCGCGACAGACATGATCTGGGAGCTTTCCGAGGGACAGCCCTGGCTGGTCAATGCCCTGGGTTACGAGGCATGTTTTGAGATGAGGGAGAACAGGGACCGCTCCGTGCCGGTCACATCAGAGACCGTGCACCAGGCCAAAGAGAATCTGATATATCGGAGAGACACCCATCTTGACCAGCTTGCGGACAAACTTGCGGAGGACCGGGTCCGCCGGGTCATCGCCCCCATTCTTGCCGGTGAGGGATATCCTGAGGATATCGCCGAGGATGATCTCGGATATGTCCGGGATCTCGGGCTGATCAAAATTGAGGGCAACGTCCGCATTGCCAATCCCATCTATCAGGAGGTGATTCCCAGGTCCCTGACTTACGGCACCCAGGTGACCATCACGCATGAAAGCGTATGGTACGTCCGGGAGGAGGACGGAATGCTGGACATGGACAGGCTGCTTGCCGCATTTCAGGATTTTTTCCGCAGACATTCCGAGAGCTGGGAGGAACGGTTCCGTTACAAGGAGGCCGGGCCGCAGCTGCTGATGCAGGCGTTCCTGCAGCGCATCCTCAACAGGGGCGGCAGGATACACAGGGAATACGGCCTGGGAAGGAAAAGAACCGACCTGCTGCTGGTCTGGCCGTGCGGGGAGGGAAAGGCGCAGGAGGTGGTCATCGAACTCAAAATCCGCCGCGGGGACACGGAAAAAGTCATCGGGAAAGGTCTCAGCCAGACCTGGCAGTATATGGACAGATGCGGGACAGACCACGGCCACCTGATCATTTTTGACAGGAGAAAGAGCATCACCCCGGAGAAAAAGATATTCCGCCGGGAGGAGACATATCAGGGCCACAGGATAACCGTGTGGGGAATGTAAGCC
>JAOZLU010001140.1 GCA_029934695.1 Desulfobacterales bacterium
ATCGCAGTGGTGTTCAGCGGAAAGAAACTCTGGATGAGACAGGGCGGACAGTCAGAGGGTTAAGACGCATCGGCAACTTAAAACCTAAAACTTGATAGGAGATATTATGGATATTCAGAAAATCCTCGTGGTTGATGATGAAGAGGATAATATTATCGGCATTAAAGAGACGTTAAGTAATGAAAACTGTGAGATCGTTTCGGAAACAGACCCTTTGCAGGGACTGGAGCTTTTTAAGAAGGAGAATCCTCCTCTGGTTATTCTGGATCTGAGGATGCCCGAGTTGGATGGTATTGAGTTCCTGAGAAGGATTCACCCTGCGTCGGATAAGCTGTTTTCTGTCATTATCCTTACCGGGCATGGTGATAATAATGATTTGCAAACCTGCTATGATCTGGGAGTAAGTGCGTTTTTACGCAAACCTCTTAATATTATCGAACTCAGGGGCATGGTCCGAAACCTTCTTCTGCTGGAAAAGCACAAACGGGAATTGGAGCAGCATCGCTTTAATTTGGAGAAATTAGTGGAGGAACGGACAAAAGAACTGCAAGAAGCGAAACATGCGGCCCAAGCTGAAACTCAGACAAAATACGAACTTCTTGTCAATATGAGCGGTGAACTGCGTAACCCGCTGACAGCCCTCGTTAATCTGTCCAAATTATTGCAGGATGAGATTTACGGAACTATTAGCAAGAAGAAGTAGAGCGATATTGGATGTCTGCGAAGTGCTTTGCATAACGTAAACGTGAACGTGCCTGTAAACGAATGAATATTCGGATTATCACGTTCACGAGCACGTTCATGGGAACAAATCGGGAGAAAGAACAAAACCACCTCGTACATACGCCGTCATATAAATAAGTCACAGTCACAATCGGCGGTGAATAAGCCTGCGGTAAAGATGTGCCGGGTTTCGGATGCGGTTTTGCCATAAGCATCCTTGACCACAAACTGAATGGCGTTTGAGTCAGCATCCTCCGGCTTTCAGCTTTCAGCTTTTCACTTTCAACTTCTGTTTCATTTTGATCACACTCAAAAAATTTGAAAGCAGGCAAAATTTTTTGACCTGTGCGATCAGCCTTTAGTTTCCGTCTCCAAATTCCTTAATTTTTAAACCGGAAAAAACCAGTTCTGTTTTATTTTGCTTACACTCAAATTGTTTGACATCATA
>JAOZLU010000104.1:0-8487 GCA_029934695.1 Desulfobacterales bacterium
AACATCAAACATCGAACATCAAACATCAAACATCAAACATCAAACATCGAACATCCAACTACATAAAAGTTGCAGCCAAACTGTAAAGGCTGCCCACCAAAAAACTGTTCAAAAAAGCAATTCCCACGAGGACAATAATTACTGAGATATCAATACCGCCAAAAACAACTGGAACTGCTTTGCGAATACGGTCCAAAAGCGGATCTGTAATATTATGGATAAAGCGGACAATCGGGTTATAAGGATCAGGATTGACCCACGAGAGTATCGCCCGAACGATAATAATCAGCATGTATATGTTCAGAACCATTTCAACAACCACTGCGACTGCTTTAATAAGATGACCAATGATAAACATACAGATTAAAACCCCTTATTTTTGATGTTGTGTTGGAAAAATTGCAGACTTCCTTTTATTTCTTGATTTTGTCTGTGAAAAACTGTAAGTTTCCATTTTTCTGAAATTGAACTCGTAATTTTGAAATTAATTGTATCTCTGAAATAAGTCAAGCAATTTAAATGTAAAATCATTGACAAACTGAATCTGGAGACGGCAGAAGGAAATAATTTTATGGAATTAAACAGAAAAACAGGTTTTATCGGTGCCGGGAACATGGGAGAGGCGATTTTGGGAGCCATGATTCAGTCCGGCATGTCCGAGCCTTCAATGATATATATAAGCGACGTGAGTGAAGAGCGTCTTGACATGATACACAGAACATACAATGTTCATGTCATGGCTGACAATTCCAAACTTTTTTCAGAATGCGGGATTGTCATCCTTGCTGTCAAACCCCAGCAGATGGGCCAGGTGCTTTCACAAATCACCGGGCAAGAGGGCTATGCTGTATCAGATCAGAAGCTTGTCATTTCCATTGCAGCAGGTGTTCCCATAAGGAAAATTGAAGACCTGCTTTATGCTCCCCTTGATGAAACTGCCAGGGAAAAGCTTTCCATTATCCGGGTCATGCCGAACACGCCTGCCCTGGTTCTGGCCGGTATGTCCGGAATGAGCGCAAACAGACACGCCACACCCGAGGATATAACGATTTGCAAAGCAATTCTGGAATCCATGGGAAAGTGCATTGAGTTTAAAGAAGACAAACTCGACGCGGTAACCGCGCTTTCAGGTTCCGGTCCCGCATACATTTTTTATATGATCGAATCCATGACAGAGGCCGGCATCAGTGTGGGCCTTGATCCGGATGACGCTGCCTTTCTGACCCTCGCCACTCTGGAAGGGGCTGTCAGACTCCTGAAAGAACGGGGTGAATCTCCGGAAAGCCTGCGCCAAAAAGTCACTTCCCCCGGGGGAACCACCGAAGCTGCTTTAAATGTGATGGAAAATAATAAGGTAAAGCAGAGTATCATTGAGGCTGTTGAAGCCGCGGCGCGGCGTTCAAAGGAACTCAGTGTCTGATAAACATCACGCTCGCCTGGGATTGTCAAATCCCAGGCATTGCCGCAGGATTTGTCAATCCTGCGGGAGCCTTACATTTGAAAGAATGAGAAATCATGTTTAAACAGATATTTACAAATAGAACTGTCAGACTGTCATGTTGCCTTATCTTGGTGACGATACTCCTGCTGCCTTCGGCTTATGCCCAGCAAAAAGATCCCTTTGAGCCGAAACTGGATATCATCCTGAATGGGAATCAGCCTGAGCCTTTGTTCCCGGGACAGTCAAAACCAAAGTCAGACCCCTTCAGATTAAGCGTCAGTGCCATCCCTGACAATATCGCTCCGGGGAAAAATTTCAGGGTTGAGGTCATGTTTGCCATTGCCTCCGGATATCAGCTCTATGTAAAGGAAACATCCGTAACTGCGATGCCGACCCCGGGCCTTATCTTTGGCGATGTCAGACAGATCAGTCAGACCTTTGAAAAGAAAGATCAGTACGGAGGAACAATACTGATTTACAAGAAAAAGGCGATATTTGAGTTGCCTGTGACTGTGGAACCGTCTGCTGAGTCAGGTCCTAAGCAGATATCACTGGAGGTTCGCTATCTGGGCTGTACGGAAACGATGTGTTTCCTGCCTCAGAAGAAGGACCTGGAAGTGGCTTTCACTGTCATCCCGGGAACATATCCAGTCGCGGGCGGGACTCCGGAGCCGGCAATTCCTGACAGGGGCATGACAGCAGTTGAACAGAACCCGTTTCAAGAAATGGCAGACAGGTTCGGCCCGCTGGGAGTGCTGGCAGCAGCGTTTATATGGGGAATTCTTGCAAGTCTGACCCCCTGCGTGTATCCCATGATTCCGGTAACAGTGAGTGTCATCAGCGCGGGCAGCCGCGGCAGCGTGTCTCGCGGATTCATTCTGTCCCTTTTCTATGTCCTCGGCCTCTCCCTGACGTATGCCTTTTTGGGAACTGTTGCTGCGTGGTCCGGCAGTTTGTTCGGATCCTATGCCAATCATCCCGCGGTGCGCGTTATTGTGGCAGGGGTGTTTGTGATTCTGGCGTTAAGCATGTTTGACCTCTTTTCTATTCAGATGCCTTCCTCACTTTCATCCAGACTCGGGGGAGCAGGCTCCGGATTTGTGGGCGTGTTCCTGACAGGTGCGGTAGCCGGGGCCGTGGTGGGGCCTTGCGTGGGGCCGATGCTGGTGGCCCTGCTGGTCTATATCGCAGCCCTTGGCAGCAAGTTGCAGGGATTTCTGATCATGTGGAATTTTGCTCTGGGGATGGGAATGCTGTTTTTGGTGATCGGCACGTTCTCAGGAGCGGCCGCATCTTTGCCAAAGGCAGGTATGTGGATGGAAAAGCTGAAACGTTTTTTTGGCGTGCTGATGCTTGCTGTGGCCCTGTACTATGTGGAGCCGCTCCTGCCGGAAAACGTCCTTATGCTGTCATTGGGAGCCTTTCTTATCGGCATTGGTGTTTTTGCCGGGGCATTTGATGCGCTGAACACTGAATCCGCAGGCCGTGAGCGACTTTGGAAGGCAGCGGGTATTCTTTTCCTGGTACTGGGTGTCGGCTATGTTGCAAGATTCACCTTGGATGACCGAATGCCCCGGGATAATATCGTATCCCAAAAAATTGGCATAGCGTGGCTCAGTGACGAAGCGTCTGCTTTGGCCCGGGCCAGACAGGAAAAGAAGCCCGTGATGATAGATTTTTCAGCCGACTGGTGTGCTGCATGCAAAAAGCTGGAACGCGAGACCTTCACAAATTCATCTGTGACAGACAAGTCAAAACAGTTTGTCTGTCTCAGAATAGACTGTACAGATACAGAAGATCCCGCGATCACAGATATTTATAAAAAATATAATGTGAAGGGATTACCGACAATCTTTTTTATAAACGCGCTTGGCCAGCCCTTACCGGACAAATCTGTGACTGAATTCATCGGGGCGGCCGATCTTATGAAACGGATGCATCATGTTGAACAGGGACAATAAAAAAAAAGCTTTGCTTTTTTCGGAAACATTTATTATTGACAGATTTTTAAGTTGGCTATAATTTCGCAGTTTCCGATATTTTATTGTGAATTGGCAGAACAAAACTGCAAACCTTGACAGTGAAAAGTTGAAAATCATTCTGGAATTATTTGGCGGCAAACATCCGTTCAGAAATGCCGGTATCAGTGATTTCAGCAGGTTACGAAAACTTATGACTGACGAGACCAAGCTAAGGAATTGTAAAAATGAAATCAAAATCCGTCAATGTTGTTCTTTTAATTGTTTGTTTTTTTGTATGGATGTCCCATGATTGCATGGCATCATCAGACAAATCCCCATCAGGCATTATCAAATGGTATCAGTATGATGAAGGCATGGCACGCGGGCAGAAGGAGAAAAAAAATGTGTTTCTCAACTTCTATGCGAACTGGTGCGGTTATTGCAAAAAAATGGACAATGGAACATTTAAAAATCCTTCAGTGATTGCTTACCTGAATGAAAACTTTATTTCTGTCAAGGTGAATACTGAAAAAGAAAGAAGAATAGCGGCCAAATATTATGTAAACGGACTTCCAACTTCTTGGTTCGTTTCAAAAGACGGGGAAAAAATCAGCAACCTGCCGGGGTATGTTCCGGCGGATATGCTGATGAATATCCTTAAATATATTCATACAGACAGCTACAAAAAAATGAACTTCAAGAAGTTTTTGGACAGCATGTAATGACAGACCTCCGAGGTTTTGGAAACCTCGGAGGTCTTTATCAAAATAAATAATGATCATGGAAACAGACTTTTCCGATCTCAGACATATCATCCGAAATGCAATCCCCCCCGGTCCTGCTGACAACTCTTACCAGCCAACCTGTGTATTTCTCCTTGTTTTTGACAAAAATGAGCCGCATATTCTGGCCATCCAGAAATCTGATACAGAAGGATATCCATGGCGAAATCAGGTGGCACTTCCCGGCGGCCATATTGACAAAAACGATTCAAACGCTGTGGAAGCAGCTTTTCGTGAGCTTGAAGAAGAGCTGGGCATCACCAGAAACCAAGTTGAATTCATCGGTTCACTGGGGCATTTTCAGACCATTAATCACAAAAGTATTGAAGCGTTCACAGGATTATGGAACGGAAAAGGGCCGGTCCGGCACGACCCAAAGGAAATTGCCAGAGTGCTTGAAGTTCCCTTGAAAAAACTTGTCCGAACCCATGAAATGAAAAATTTTCACAACCGTCTGCCTGATATTCACGACCTGACATATCCGCTTGAAGATGCAGTTATCTGGGGTGCCACAGCCAGAATTCTGCATTATTTTATCGAGCTTTTGCATCCTTTATTAAACACATCGTTAAGAAGTGTCAGGTTTTAAGTTTTAAGTTTCATAGTGGCCAGCCATAATCGTTTATGTGAACCTAAAACCTAAAACCTAAAACCTAAAACCTAAAACCTAAAACCTAAAACCTAAAACCTTAACAGATGCATCTGGAAAAACTGAATAAATATATAAAAGCGGCCATACTGACCTCACTGGCATACACTGCCGCGACCTTTTTTTTGGAAGATCAGATAGCGTCATCACTGAAAAATCAGATGCCGCTGCTGGGGGTTACAGCATTATTAATCATCATCAATATCGGAATGTTGCTGGTTTACCTGTTTCGCGGGGGAGCAATCGGTGTCAGCATCATCCTGCTCAATTTGGCCCAACTGGCTCTTTTCTTCCGATTATTTATACAAATTCATACTGTCCTCGGGCCGGAGAATTATTCATATCCTTCACCTCTTCTGTATGACTGGGCAAAATTTGTTGCATTGCACACCTTGAAGGCTGTTGACCTTCTGGACGCAACAGGGGCTTATGGCATTGAAACCCAGTTTTTTCAAAAATCCGGATTTCTTTCCCATCAGAGTACCCTGACAGGCATTGCACTTCTGGGAATGCAGATCATGCCTGCTCTTTTTGTGGGAGGGGCCATCTTCAAGGCTGTCAGCAGGGCTTCAACGCCTGACCAGGAAACAAAATTCAGAGGAATCGTCAAATGGATCCTGCGCGGGGGACTGATTGCAGCAATTTCCGGAATCGCTGTATTGGGCTGGAAAAACAGTTGGGGCCTGAACAACTGGCTTTTATGGCCTTTGAACAACATCCTGCTCACGCTGGATATCGGGGATGCACTTCAGATTTTCGGCCGGCACCTTCAGCCTCCGGAAATGGGCGTGGATTCAGCATCTGTGGCAGTCTTTTTTCGCCTGATAATTGCGTGTTATGCGTTTGTGCTGCTGAATCGTCTCTATTTGCACATTTCATCAACGCGTCAGTCTGTTGAAGAATTGGCGATGATATGCCTGTCATCGGAGTATTCGTCTGAAGAGCGTCTTTCGGCTATAAAAAAATTGGAGGAACTCGGCACATTTGCAGACGCGGCAATTCCTCAGCTTGTGAAAACACTGGCCGACGGCAACAATGATATCCGCAATGCCGCGACAGAATCGCTGAAAGAAATTGATCCCCAGTGGCCGGAGAGTGAATCCGCCCGCAGTGTCATCCCTGACCTTGTGAAATTGCTGTTGACCAAGGACAAGGAAGCCAGAAACGCGGCTGCCCAGGCTTTGGAGACAGTTGATCCCCAATGGCCGGAGAGCGAAGCTGCCCGCAGCGTCATCCCCAACCTTGTGAACGCGCTGTTTGAGAAAGATAAGGGTGCTCAGATTGCAGCCGCGGAAGCACTGGGAAAAATTGGCCCGGCTGCAGCAAAAGCAGTACCCCATCTGATCAAAGGATTGTCAGACAAGGACAGGGATTTCCGCTGTGCACTCACCCAGACTTTGGGAAATATGGGGCCGGATGCAGAAGAGGCCATCCCGGATATAATAAAGGTATTGGCTGACGACAATGCCCACAGCAAAGCTGTCAAAGCATTGGAGAAAATCGGTCCGGCAGCAACGCCTCATCTTGTGGAAGCATTGGCAGACAGTGATGACAACATACGCAATGGCTCGGCCGAGGCGTTGGATGAGATTGATTCCCAATGGAAGGAAAGTGAATTTGCCCGTGAAGCCGTCAAATATTTTGTAAAAGTGCTGGGCGACAGTTTCAGTTCTTTCCGGAGTGCGGCTGCTGATGCTTTGGGAATCATTGGTCCGGCAGAAGTTATTCCCAATCTTGTGAATGTGCTGGCAGATGGGGAAGAAGATGTCCGCAGGGCAGCAGGCGAAGCTCTGGAAAAAATTGATCCGCGGTGGCAGGAAAGTGAATCTGCGCGCAAGGCCATTCCGCGTTTTGTGAAGGCTTTGGTTGACAATGATTCCCAAGTCCGAAGGGCAGCTGCCCAGGCATTGGGAAAAATTGATTCCAAATGGCAGAAAAGTGAAATTGCGCGTAAGGCCATTCCCCATTTTGTGAGAGCTTTGAAATACACATTGCCGACAGTCCGCAGTTCAGCGGCCAGTGCTCTGGGGGAAATAGGACCCGGAGCGATAAAAGCAATCCCCTATCTTATAAAGGTATTGGCAGATAAGGAAAATGATGTTCGCAGGGCAACTGCCGTAGCACTGGAGAAGATTGAACCCAGATGGCGTAAGAGTAAAAGCACAGCTCAGGCAATCCGACAGCTGCTCAAAGAATTGGAAAATGAGGATTGGGAAGTCCGCAATGCAACGGCCGCTGCCTTGGGGGATATAGGCACTTCATCTGTCAGGACAATTTCAAAGCTTGCAAAACTGCTGATAGACAGCGATAAAAGAGTCCGGGGCACAGCCATTGAATCTTTGGAGAAAATTGAGTCTGAATGGCGTAAGAGCGAAGGAACCCGCAAAGCCATTTCCTATTTTGTCAAAGCACTCGGAGACAGCAAATGGATTGTCCGCGTCTCAGCCGTGGAAGCACTGGCGGAAATCGGCCCCACATCAGCAAAAACAGCGGCCCCCTATCTTGCAAGAGCACTGAAAGACAGTGTCATAGACGTTCAGAATGCGGCTGGGGAGGCCCTGGAAAAAATTGACCCGACCGGCAAACTGAGAGAACAGGAGGTGGCAGAAGGCGGATATATTACCAGTGCAACCGACAAAGCTTTAGGGGAAATGGACCCGGAGGCTGCCGAAGCAATCCCCCATCTCATAAAAAAACTGATAGACAGCGACAGGTCAGTTCGAATTGCGGCCAGAAAAGAATTGGCAAAAATTGACCCCAAATGGCCCCAGACCAAGAACGCCCGGAGCATGATCCCATATCTTGTGAAAGAAGGGCTTCCGGACAGCAGGTGGATTGTCCGCAGTTCAGCAGCCGAGGCATTGGGGGATTTCGGACCGGCAGCAGCTAAAGTTGCCCCCCGTCTTATAAAAGCAATGTCAACAGACAGCACTGTGGATGTCCGCGGGGCAGCCAAAAAAGCTTTGGAAAAAATTGATCCCACGGGCAAACTGCGAAAATAAAGTTGAAAGTTTCGATTGCCGGAGTTTTTTATTGCCGGACGGGGTTTGTAACCCCGTCCGAAACCTTTGCTTTCGTGGATATGCAAAACATTGCGGACGGGGTTTTGCATTGCCGGACGGGGTTTACAACCCCGTCCGGCACATCATGGATCAATAAAAACAGACAGTTACGATCTTAGCTTGATGCATATGGGTTACAAACCCCGTCCGGCGAGGAAAACTTTTTACTTTTTTACTCCTTAAGCCTGTCAGCATATCTTTTTATGAGTCGGATGGTGGTTGAAACAATTACCCAGACGCTCATTATGACAAGAAAAGCAGGCACCCATACATATAGTTGGTATGGATGGGTTTCATTGGCTACAGAAATACCCACCATGCCAAACAGAAAAATAAGAAACATAAAAACGATTACAAAAAAACATGCAGGTTCAGAGTCATACCAGGGAATAATTACTTTTCTATATAAAGGATTCGGATCAAGCTGCATAATAATTGCATATGTTTTAAAAAAATCAAGATGCAGAAGCTTGGTATCGGCAAATGTTGCGGACGGGGTTGCAAACCCCGTCCGGCAGGACGGCGCGGGATGTCCGGCGGGATACAAGCTTGGTATCGGCAAATGTTGCGGACGGGGTTGCAAACCCCGTCC
>JAOZLU010000104.1:8587-15640 GCA_029934695.1 Desulfobacterales bacterium
GGCAGGATAGGACGGGATGTCCGGCAGGATAGGACGGGATGTCCGGCAGGATAGGACGGGATGTCCGGCAGGATAGGGCGGGATGTCCGGCAGGATGTCCGGCGGGATATTAAAAATTATTTATCTGAAAGGCTGTATGCAGAAAATAGGAAAGATATGGTCGGGGCGAGAGGATTTGAACCTCCGACCCTCTGCTCCCAAAGCAGATGCGCTACCAGGCTGCGCTACGCCCCGATTTTCAAATTCATCTATCACACTTTTTTTAATTATGCAAGCACATAATTGGGGAGCATGGATTTTTTTTAAAAAAGAAGTTGTTCATCATGATCTGTAATCAGATAAGTCCTTTGAATAAAATGGATAATATGCTTTTAGTCCGGATGCTGTTCATATCCGGGGAAGTGCTGACCATCTTAAAAAAATTGATGAAATACTGTTTTCTGCTACTGTTGCATATCCGGCCTGCCAGATGTATTTGGAGCATCGGAACTAAAATTATTATGGATTCAGGACCCGGGCGATTATACATGCACTCTGTAAAATGCTGATATAACAACCGCCTTTTAATTTTTCTTGACACTATTATAATTTGATATTATTTTGAGGATTCACTATGTCAGAATTTAATTCATTTGGGTATGAAGTCCAATTTTCTGACAGTGACCATAAAAAAACAATTAAATTGCGAGAGTGGCGGAATTGGCAGACGCACTGGACTTAGGATCCAGCTTTGGAAACAGAGTGGGAGTTCAAGTCTCCCCTCTCGCACCAATTATTTTGTGAGAATTAACAAACTATCTCAATTTCCAATTCAGAAAGGAACATCATGCAAGTTAGTGTTGAGGACCTGAGCAGCGTAAAGAAAGTGTTGCACATTGAGATCCCTGAAGATGAGGTCACCCGTGAGCTGGATGAAGCATATAACAATCTTAGAAAAACAGCGAAAATAAAGGGGTTTCGTCCTGGAAAGGCCCCTCGTTCCGTTCTGGAAAGGTTATATAAAAAGAATGTAAATGCAGAAGTGTCTGCCAAACTGATTCAGGAGTCTTTTGAAAACGCAGTTAAAGAGACTGAACTTAAATTTTTGGGAAATCCCCAAGTGGTTCCAACCGAACTGGAAGAAAAAGCGTCTTATAAATATGATGCCACTGTTGAAGTGCATCCTGAAATCAGAGATATTGACTTCAAAGGTTTAAAACTGCAAAAGAAACTTTATCAGGTACCTGATCGGGAAGTGGATATCCAGATTAAAATGCTTCAGAAAAACTTGGCGCAACTGGAACCTCTGGAAGAGGACCGGCCTGTTGCCGAAGGTGATTTTGCACTGATTGATTTTGAAGGATTTAAAGACGGGGAGCCTTTTTCTGAGACCGGGAAGACGGAAAACCATACGCTCAAAATAGGTTCCGGACAGATTCTGAAAGATTTTGACGAAAATCTGGTTGGAATGATACCAGGTGAACGTAAGGATATAACTGTAAATTTTCCTGAATCATACCCCAATGACAAGCTTGCAGACCTTGAAATAACTTTTCAGGTAATGCTCAAAGAAATCAGAAAAGAGGTTCTCCCTGAAATTGACGATGATTTTGCAAAACATTTTGCCAAGAAAAGTTTGGACGAGCTGAAAGACGAAATAAGAGAAAATCTCAAGGGAGGGTATGAAAAGCGGGCCGAACAGGAAATGTATGAAAAGGTTTTTCTGACATTTCTTGAAAGGGAAGATTTTGAAGTGCCTGACGCCATGGTGGAATATGAGCTTAACAATATTCTTGCGGATGCTGAAAGGTCCTTTGCCTATCGCAATACGTCCATGGAACAGCTCGGGCTTACAAAGGAGCAGCTTTCGGAAAAATATCGTGATGCTGCCGTAAAGCAGGTGAAGCGGCATCTGCTGCTGAACAAACTGATTGAGCAGGAAAAGCTGATCCTTTCCGAAGAAGAAGCGGAAGCGGGCATGGCTGATATCGCCAAGGCATCCGACAAGACACCTGCTGAAATAAGGAATCATTATAAACAGAACAAAGAGGAGCTTGATTTTTTCAAGCATACCCTGCTTGAACAAAAGGCCATAGCACTTATCATTGAAAATAGTGAGATAGAAGAAATTGAGCCTGAATAAGTGCATATCTGACAGTTCATAAGGGTGAAAGACAAACGGGTGTTGCCCAGTTAAAGGAGTGAAGATGATGATGTTCCGCCCACACACACCGGTGAAAATCCGGAGGCGTTTCATCCTTCATCCGTATCCTTCATAATTTACAGGAGATTTATTTGTGCCATTCGTACCCAGCATCATAGAGAAGACCGGCAGGGGGGAGTATAGATATGATATATTTTCAAGACTCCTCAAAGACAGGATCGTATTTCTCGGAGAACCTATAGATGATCTCGTTGCCAATCTTATGATTGCGCAATTCCTCTTTCTTGAATCCGAAGACCCTGACAAAGAGATAAATTGTTATATCAACTCCCCGGGAGGATCAGTTACGGCAGGTTTGGCCGTATATGACACTATGCAGTATATCAAACCGGATATTACAACATTATGTATTGGCCAGGCCGCCAGTATGGGCGCAGTTCTGCTGAGTGCAGGAGCCAAAGGCAAACGCTATGCCCTTCCCAACGCAAGAATCATGGTCCATCAGCCCTGGGGAGGTTCTCACGGGACGGCTTCTGACATTGCAATTCAGGCCAAGGAAATTCTTCGTATGAAAGAAATTCTCAATAATATCCTTGCCTTTCATACGGGTAACGACCTGAAGAAAATCCAAAAGGACACAGATCGTGATTTCTTCATGTCAGGTGAGGATGCAGTGGCTTATGGTCTTGTTGACCATGTGCTCGCCAACCGGGAGTACCTTGACCTTATGGAAGAGAAAACAGGAGACGATTGAAATGGCAAAAAAAAAAAAAATCGGTGAGACTCTCTTCTGCTCATTTTGCGGGAAAAGCCAAAAGGAGGTCCTGAAGCTGATTGCCGGGCCATCTGTCTATATATGCGATGAATGCATCCATTTATGCGGTGAAATCATCCATGAGGAAAATGACAAAGAGATTGATCCGGATGCCATGCTTGTTCCCAAAGACATCAAAGCGATGCTTGATGACTATGTGATTGAGCAGGATACTGCCAAAAAGGTGCTTGCCGTTGCGGTTTACAATCATTATAAACGCCTTGATTCTCTTGATATGTCAGGAAATGTGGAACTTCAGAAAAGCAATATTCTTCTGATCGGGCCTACCGGATCCGGAAAAACTCTGCTGGCTCAGACCCTTGCCAGATTCCTGAATGTGCCGTTCACCATTGCAGACGCAACAAGCCTTACAGAAGCCGGCTATGTGGGTGAAGACGTGGAAAACATCATTGTTTCCCTTCTTCAGAATGCGGACTATGACTTGGAAAAGGCCAAGCGCGGCATTGTCTATATTGATGAAATTGACAAAATTTCCGGGAAATCTGACAACCCGTCCATCACGCGTGATGTTTCCGGGGAGGGAGTTCAGCAGGCCCTGCTGAAGATTATTGAAGGAACCACCGCCAGCGTTCCCCCCAAAGGCGGAAGAAAGCATCCTCAGCAGGATTTTGTCAGAGTTGACACGTCAAACATACTTTTTATCTGCGGCGGAACTTTTAACGGTCTTGACAAGGTCATCCAGCGGCGTCTGGGATCCAAGGTGGTCGGATTCGGTGCGACCGTCGTCAGCAAGGAAGACAAAAATATCGGCGAGACCTTGAAAATGATTCAGCCGGAAGACCTGATCAAGTTCGGTCTGATTCCTGAATTCCTGGGGCGTCTGCCAGTCATTTCAACATTGGAGGAACTGACGGCCCCGTCCCTGATCAGAATACTGCAGGAGCCGAAAAACGCGCTGGTCAAGCAGTTCAAAAGGCTTTTTGAACTGGAAGGAGTGAATCTGAGAGTAACGGACAGCGCACTTTCAGCCATTGCAGATGAGGCACTGAAAAGAAAATCCGGTGCAAGGGGGCTTCGGGCAATTATGGAAAAGAGCATGCTTGATATCATGTATGAAATTCCTTCCATTGAAAATGTCAGAGAGTGTGTCATCGGCGAAGATGTCATACTGAACAATGAAGAGCCAATCCTTTTGTATGAACAGAGAAAAAAACAGGCGTAGAGCCAAAAGTTGAAAGTTTGCAACGGCATTTTTGGCGCTGATTAAAATTGAAATAAAATGAATCGGTTCGGTTTTATCATGATATCTTCGGAGCGATAAGACACCCGACAGTGAAAAGCAGCAAAAGTTGAAAGTCAGAGCCTGCATCGGAACATATCTGTATGCAGTTTCAGAGAATTTATGACTGTCGGGCAAAGAAATGAAAAAATAAATTCAGTTCGTTTAATGGATTTGAGCGTCGAGATCAATGTTATGAAGTCAAGAGTTTTCTTTGATTTTTACTTTCCTCTTTTTACTTTCCACTTTCCACAGAGGTTGAAAAAATGATAAACCTTCCGAAAATTTTCAAACAAGACGGAGATTCGTCCAAATTGATGTTTCCACTTTTGCCATTAAGAGATATTGTGGTGTTTCCCCACATGGTTGCCCCGCTTTTTGTGGGGCGTGCAAAATCTGTAAACGCCCTTGCCAATGCAATGCACAATGACAAACGGGTGTTCCTTGCAACTCAGAAAAAAGCAGGGGTTGACAACCCCCATCCCAAAGATATCAGTCCCATGGGGACTGTGGGAACTGTTCTTCAGCTCCTTCGGCTTCCGGATGGCACAGTAAAAGCCCTGATCGAAGGAAAATCCAGAGGCCGTATCCTCCGTTTTGTCCAGAGTGACAATTTTTTCCAGGTGGAGACAGAACCTGTTGCTGAAGAGAATGAAGTGTCTTCCAAGGGGGTGGCGCTGACAAGGGCCATTGTTGAGAGTTTCCATGAATATGCCAAGATCAACAAGAGTATTTCAAAGGATCTGGTGAACAATATTTCCGCGATTCCATCCCCTTCACAACTGGCAGATACGCTGTCCGCACATTTCGGATTCAAAATTGAAGACAAGCAGAAGCTTTTGGAAGCGGTTTCCTTAGACAAACGCCTTCCCCTCCTTCACCGCCTGATAAAAATGGAAATCGAAGTTTTCAAGGTGGATCAGAAAATAAAGGGCACCGTCAAGGATCAGATGGAAAAAACTCAGAAGAATTACTATCTCAATGAACAGATGCGGGCCATCAAAAAGGAGATGGGAACTGAGGAGGATCCGGGTAATGATCTGAGCGAGCTTGAAAAACAGATCAAACGGAAACGGATGTCAAAAGAGGCTGCGGGCAAGGCCAGGCAGGAATTCAAAAAGCTGAAGATGATGACGCCCATGTCGGCTGAAGCGACAGTGGTGCGCAATTATATTGAATGGATGATCTGTCTCCCCTGGTTTAACCGGAACAAGGTCAATACGAACCTCGAAGAAGCTGAAAAGATATTGGATGAAGATCATTACGGGCTTGAAAAACCAAAGGAACGCATTGTGGAATACCTTGCGGTCCAGGCGCTGATCAAAAAAGTTCGGGGTCCGATCCTCTGTTTTGTCGGTCCTCCGGGTGTTGGAAAAACATCCCTGGCCAAATCTGTTGCAAGGGCCACAGGGAGAAAATTTGTCCGCCTTTCTCTGGGCGGCGTGAGAGATGAAGCTGAGATCCGGGGGCATCGGCGGACTTATATCGGTGCCATGCCGGGGAAGGTCATCCAGTCCCTGAAAAAAGTCGGGGTGAACAATCCGGTGTTCTGTCTGGATGAGGTTGACAAGATGAGCATGGATTTCAGGGGCGATCCGTCTGCCGCACTTCTGGAGGTTCTTGATCCGGAACAGAATTACAGCTTTAATGACCATTATCTGGATGTTGACTACGATCTGACAGATATTCTTTTTATCACGACCGCCAATGCCCTGCCCAACATACCGCTTCCCCTGCAGGATAGGATGGAGATCATCCGTCTGGCCGGTTATACGGAGCATGAAAAACATTGTATTGCCGAAGGGTTTCTTATCAGCAAGCAGATGAAGATGAACGGGCTGGAAGGCAGGGATGTGCATTTTTCCAAAAACGCCATTCTCACCGTTGTCCGTGAATATACCCGTGAGTCAGGGGTAAGAAATCTTGAGCGTGAAATTGCCTCCATCTGCCGGAAGATTGCGCGTAAGGTTGTAAAGAGCAAAGGGGAGGCCACCACCTTTAAGGTCACCTCCGAATCCATAGCGGAATATCTGGGCCCGCCCAAGTTCAGGCATGGCCAGGTCGAAGAAAAAGATCAGGTCGGCATGGCAACCGGGCTTGCCTGGACACAGGTGGGGGGTGAACTGCTCTGCATTGAAACTCTGGTTATGCCGGGAAAAGGTGAACTCATTGTCACAGGCAAACTGGGAGATGTGATGAAAGAATCTGTTCAGGCTGCTGTAAGTTATACCCGTTCACGCGTTAATCAGCTTCCCATTGACAAAGACTTTCACAAAAAATACGATGTTCATGTTCATGTTCCTGAGGGTGCCATTCCCAAGGACGGGCCTTCCGCGGGCATAACGATATGCACATCCATTGTGTCAGCCCTTGCAAAGAGGCCCATTCTCCGTGATATTGCCATGACCGGTGAGATCACACTGCGGGGGCGTGTGCTTCCCATCGGGGGGCTGAAGGAAAAAATCCTGGCCGCACACAGAGGGGGAATTAACAAGGTTATGATTCCCAAAGACAATGAAAAGGATTTGGAGGACATACCGGTCAGTATATCCGAACAGCTCCAAATTACGACGGTGGAGCATATGGATGAGGTGCTGGCCCATGCCCTGATTCTGAATGAGGGGGAGACCCTCTTCAGGGAAAACGATATCCCCCTTGGAATGATATCTGCTGAGGTGGAAAAAGATATGCCGTCAACTTCCATAAATTAATTTTTTTTTAAAAATGTTAAATTAAAGCTTGACACTGTTTTTTCAAGCTGGTATTCATTACCTGTTTTCGGGCGGGTAGCTCAGTTGGGAGAGCATCGGCCTTACAAGCCGAGGGTCACAGGTTCAAGCCCTGTTCCGCCTACCA
>JAOZLU010001141.1 GCA_029934695.1 Desulfobacterales bacterium
GTCAGGCCCGTAGGGTCGCCATGTTTGTAGCATAAAAAAATCAAGCCGATCAGGCCGTAGGGTCGCCATGTTTGTAGCATAAAAAAATCAAGCCGATCATTCTACAAATATGTCGGCCCTACGGGCCTATGAATGGGGGGGTTGGCTGGTTCTACAAATATATCGACCCTACGGGCCTCTGAATGGGGTGTCTGGCTGGTTCTACAAATATGTCGGCCCTACGGGCCTATGAATGGGTCTGAGTTTCAGCAATGAGGTTTGGCGGATATCTTCAAACAAGGACACGCCTCCGGCATTCGATCCGGAGACGGGTTATGTTTTTCTCATATCCTTGCTACCAAGGATCTCAAGTTTCGCACCCCTGTAAATACCTGTATGTCAAGAGGTTTCACATATAATTGGTATCAAAAATTTGGCTTTTTTCGTTTTTTGGACAAAGTAAAATCAGACAGTTATATCCTAATGCGAATAAAAATTAAATCCGACAAATCCTGTCGTGACCCAACTGTTTGTATTTGTTTAATTAGTTGGGTGCGAAACTTGAGCAGAATTATTTCCCGGAGAAAATCTGCAAATAGTAAATCACTTCGGCCAGACCGGCTTTGCCGTCTTCGTTGATGTCATATTCCTTAGTCGGGTCTCCGGTTGCCGAAAAAAACATTTCCCCCACCATTGACCAACCTTCAGCTTCATGAAATGCAAATCAGAATTTGAAAAAATGAAAAAAAGCTTGAAAAAATCGTGGAAGTGTGCCATACGGGAACAAAATCAGGGCAGATACAGGATTATCAGGCATAAACAAAAGACCTTCGGAGGCCGGACAATATGGACAGACACCTCAGAAATGTAATTTTAAGCGCGTTATCCAGATCATCCTGTCTCATAAATTGTTGAATTTTTTAAAATTATTTATTTTTATTATGTATATCTCGAACTGTTTCACTGCCGAGATTGAAAGTAATTTATTCGATCTGTGCGGTTAAATCCTGCGGGCGTTTTTTCAATCTGCTGAATTTACCTCTTTACAATTAAGCATGCTTGTGAAAGAATAAATTTTTAGCAAATGATAATAAGAGCATCAAGCATCAAACATCAAGCATCAAGCATCAAGCATCAAGCATCAAGCATCAAGCATCAAGCATCAAGCATCAAGCATCAAGCATCAA
>JAOZLU010001142.1 GCA_029934695.1 Desulfobacterales bacterium
CCCACGGTTCTTCCGCCTTCCCTGACCGCAAACCTGAGTTCCTTCTCCATTGCTATGGGGGTGATCAGATCCGCACTGACCGTCACATTGTCCCCGGGCATGACCATCTCCACACCCTCCGGCAATGTCATCACACCTGTCACGTCCGTTGTCCTGAAATAAAACTGGGGTCGGTATCCGCTGAAAAACGGCGTGTGACGCCCCCCCTCCTCCTTGCTCAGGATATAGACCTCGGCCCTGAACTTCGTGTGCGGCGTGATCGAACCCGGCACCGCCACCACCTGCCCCCGCTCGACATCCTCACGCTTTGTCCCCCGCAGCAGAAGCCCCACGTTGTCTCCCGCACGCCCCTCGTCCAGCAGCTTCCGGAACATCTCCACTCCCGTGCACACAGTCTTTGTCGTCGGACGTATCCCCACGATCTCCACGCTGTCACCCACACGGATCACTCCCCGGTCGGCACGTCCCGTCACAACCGTCCCCCGGCCCGATATGCTGAACACATCCTCTATCGGCATCAGAAACGGCTTGTCAACATCCCGCTCCGGCTCGGGAATGAAACTGTCTATGGCATCCATCAGCTCGAACACGCATTTCGTCTCCTCACTGTCGGCATCGTCGCTCTCCAGCGCCTTCAGCGCACTTCCCCGGATGATCGGCGTGTCCTCTCCCGGAAAATCGTACTTGTCCAGCAGCTCGCAGAGCTCCAGTTCCACAAGCTCGATCAGCTCCTCGTCATCCACCATGTCGCACTTGTTCAGAAACACCACGATCCGGGGAACCCCCACCTGGCGGGCCAGCAGTATGTGCTCACGGGTCTGGGGCATGGGACCGTCATCCGCTCCCACAACCAGAATCGCACCGTCCATCTGCGCTGCCCCTGTGATCATGTTCTTTATATAGTCCGCATGTCCCGGACAGTCCACATGGGCATAATGCCGGCTGTCTGTCTGATACTCCACATGCGCCGTCGCTATGGTTATTCCCCGCTCCTTCTCCTCGGGCGCCTTGTCTATCTGGTCAAACGGGACAAAATCCGCCATCCCCTTCAGACCCATGTGTTTTGTTATCGCCGCCGTCAGTGTCGTCTTCCCGTGATCTATGTGTCCTATCGTCCCCACATTCACATGCGGCTTGGTCCGCTCAAACTTCTGCTTCGCCATATT
>JAOZLU010001143.1 GCA_029934695.1 Desulfobacterales bacterium
CGGCTTGGGAAGCATCTCAGTTGCAACTACAGGGATTGGGTTTAGCAAGGATAAGGGTGGGCTATCCTTGTTAAACCAAATCCCTGTAGTTCCCCGCTATCGGAAGCAATCCTTTCTTAACCATAATCCGTGCGATCATCCACATGGATTAGCGATAAGCAGGGATTCTCAGTCCCGCAGGGATGCCTGAGAATAGCCCGGCAATTCATTGCCGGGGAACAGGATTAACCCCGAATCCCAGTCTCGCAGGGACGACTGGGGTGGCGAATCAGAAATCAGCCGTCCCTGCGGGACTGAGAATTATTTATGTCGTCAACCCGGCAATGTCTGATTCTAACCGGGCCCGGGCTATTCTCAGAAGTCCCTGCGGAACCGAATCCCTATAAGTTGGCAGGAATTTTGGATATGGCATCAAACATTATCAGACAGAAAGGTAATTTATGATTACAGTTGAAGAAATAAAAACAGCCATTGTGTCACTTCCGGATAAGGAATACCTCAGTCTGAGAAGCTGGTTTTCAGAGAGAGACTGGAAAAGATGGGACCGAAAGATCGAAAAGGATTCGGAATCCGGACAACTGGATTTTCTTGTTGAGGAAGCCGTGAATGAGAAAAACAGGGGAACGCTGAGGGATTTGTAAATGCACAAGACCACAGACCGGTTCTGGAAGTGTTTTGAAAAACTTCCGGCATACACACAGTATCTGGCGGAAGACAATTTTGAACTGCTGAAAAATGATCCGAGGCATCCCTTACTGCATTTCAAGAAGGTCGGAAAATTCTGGTCTGCAAGACTCGGCCTGGGACACCCTGCGCTGGCTTTTGAAGATGGTAAGGATTTTATCTGGGTATGGATCGGAACCCACGATGAATACATGAGAATTATAAAATAGGCCGAGTAACGAGTCCCGGTCCCGCAGGGATACCTGAGAATAGCCCGGCAATTCATTGCCGGGGAACAGGATTAACCCCGAATCCCAGTCTCGCAGGGACGACTGAGGTGGCGAATCAGAATCCAGCCGTCCCTGCGGGACTGAGAATTGTTTATGTCGTCAACCCGGCAATGTCTGATTCTAACCGGGGCCGGGATATTCTCAGAAGTCCCTGCGAGACAATGACAGAGTGGCGACAGGCAGGGATTTGTTGGCGGCTTGCTAAGAAAGCG
>JAOZLU010000622.1 GCA_029934695.1 Desulfobacterales bacterium
AAACCAATTCTCAGATTCTTCATAGCGTTACATCTCCTCTTAGAAAAATAACGCACAGATAAGCGGCGGGGCTTTTTCCGTCCGCTTCATCGCCGGGTTATTTTTTGATTGAAACCGGAGTGTTATGATGATTTTTGTATCACCGGCCGCACCACCGGCTTTCGCACGGAACACCATCACCGTCTCCGTCCATCCTGGTTCCGGGACAGTTACGCAGATAAAATTCGGCCTCCGCACACGATGTCATTTCCGAACAATATATTTTGCCGTCACAACTGTACTTTTCATCATGTGAGCGTTTTTTATGAGCGTCCGGATCATTCCAATTATCAGGTCGCTTATCATAGCCGCGGGACTGCCAATAAGCGTCATTGTTCGGATTCATCTGATCACTGCGATCATCGGCACTGACCGGGGATATTGTCCCGAATACAAAAAGTGCCACACCAGCCATAACCATCAGCGTTAATTTTCTCACAATTTTCCTCCTTAAACTTTCTGATAAGAATTTAAAGAAAAAATAACGCCAAAGCTCACCGGCGCAGGCTTTTTTGCGTCCGGTGCAGCGCAGGGTTAGTTTTTCTTTTTAGTTGATGAAAAACTATCTGTCTTGAGAAAATAGTTCCCTAAGTAATTCATTTATACATAGAGACAGGTTTTCTCCACCCTCATTCATGGCTTTTTCAAGTTGTATTTGTCTATTTCTTATTAATTCCAAAACATCAGATTCCTTTAGCGGTGATCCAGACAATTCCGAAAGTTTAAACGTCAATTTATAAAGCTCTGGAAGAACAGTCTCTAAGCCGGCAACTCCAATTTTATGATAGGTGCGGTATTCATCAAAAAATTTCGTTCCGAATAAAGAGCCACGAATTTTTTCCCAAAAACCCTTTGGATTTCTTACTTTTGTTA
This sequence comes from Desulfobacterales bacterium, assembly GCA_029934695.1. Lineage (GTDB taxonomy): Bacteria > Desulfobacterota > Desulfobacteria > Desulfobacterales > 4be13 > JAOZLU01. Next base: position 913 of record JAOZLU010000622.1, read on the forward strand.
CTCTCTTTATGCCAGTATCAGGAAGACTCTTACTAAGTTGAATTGCATCACCATTATATTTGAGCCAAGTTTCCTCATTTACAGAAAAATGATGACAAATCAAACAAAACAAAGTAAGGTTAGTTATCTTAATGTCTTCTTCTTCCCAACCACTAAGTAGCATCATATCAGAGAGAAGATTGCTTATTTCGGTAAGCACAAATTCAAGACGAGTAACTTTTCTTTCCTGAACGAGAGTTTTTTGTAAAGATGCTAACGAGATGTTATGAGGAAGATTACGAAATATGGCAAGGACTAACTCTTCAAGCCCCTCCCGTGTTGTCGTGGAAACACAAAGAATCTTGTTGTCCGTAAACTTCTTATAAGATTCAATCATTGCTTTTTTATCTTCTTCTTTATCTTCATGCAACTCGTCCAAGTGAGTTCCGACGACAATAAATCTATTTCCAAAAACATCTTTTAATCGCAAAAAGATACTTTCCACCGTCTTTTTATCATAGCGTGTGAGAGTACGAGAAATATCAATAACGAGCAATACTAAGTCAATCGGTGCATAATCTCTTAATTTCTCATTTGAAAGTTCTCTCATTTCAATGTCATTTAGTTTGAATGGCACTGAATCCGCATATTCCAATTCATCATCCTGGGGTATACCTAAAAAAAGACGTGTGATGTTTTCAAACTGTTCATCGCCACCAACACCGGGAGTGTCATAAATCACCAAATCACTTGAAAATTCTATGCGATTTACAAGATGTGTCGTATCCGCTGTTCGTTTTACTTCGGTTACAGGTTTGCCAAAGAGAGCATTGATTAAACTTGATTTTCCTGCGCTTGTCATGCCTACAAGAGCAATGCGAGGAGGTGTACTCATATATATTCGGTGAAGAGCAACGGCTACATGGCTATTGTCTTTCAAAGAATCTTCCTTACCTCCGTACTGACGATTTATTTCCTGCCAAATTTTTTGTCCTGTTTCCAGAACATCTTCCGCAGTAGCAAAATCAATAACATGCTTAATAGCTTCCAAGGCTCTTTCAAACCTTGATTTTTTATTACCGTCTGACATAGTTACCTCTTTTAGTTGGAAAAACTAACATTAAGATAAGCGGCGGGGCTTTTTCCGTCCGCTTCATTGCGGGTTATGCCCCTTTTCACTGCTTCACTTATCGTCTTTATTCATTATTTCACTGTCTTTCACTGTTTCATTTATCTCATTATTCCGTTTATTCATTATTTCACTGTCTCACTTATCGTCATTATTCCGTTTATCCGTTATTTCACTGTCTTTCACTGTCTCACTTATCTCATTATTTCACTTAGTTCACCGGGGCATAACGACTGAGTTGAGCGGCGGGGCTTTTTCCGTCCGCTCAAACGACGGGTTAGGCTGATTTATTGTATATTCACATCAGAGGGGATTAATATTCTTTTTGCACCCAATTCTTCTAAGTGTAATTTCTTTGTTTCCTTGTGGAAATTTCCATCCCGCGTTACAAAGATATCCCCTTCGTAATGAATATGACACCATAATCCAAGAGTATCACATTTGCAGTTAACCCATTTTTTATATTCTCTATGTTCATTTTGTTGAGCTTCATTAGGGTCTATGTTATATGCCTCAGCCTGCTCTCTCCATTCAAATTTCCGATTTGGGAATAAAATATTATGTAATTTTTCTTCCAATTGAACCATATCAGAAGTGATGCGTATACACCAATCATAATATGTAATTTCACGATAAGCTAACGGCTTTAAAATTTCAAATGGTCGATTAGAATATTTTTGAACCCTTGCTTTAAAGTCTGAGAATGTTGAAGCATAAGTTCCTTCTTTCATACGCTCGGATGCTCCAATACCAGGAATAGCAATTGTAATTCTTTCCGAGTCATGCTGAAGAATAAGGTTTTGAAGGTCATTTACAGCACATTCATTCTTTTCTAAATCAATAAGACAGTTTGTATCTAATGTAATCTTCATTTCATCCTCTCATTTTTAAAAGTAACTAACGACTGAGTTCAGAGCGGCGGGAGGCTTTGCCGAACAACTCCGAGTGGGAACCCGTACCGCCGTCTGCTTCATCTCATTTTTAGGTTTGTTCTTTGACGAACAATTCTATTCCTCTCTTCAAATGTTCTATCCCTTCAAGAGACCATTTTTTTATCCTATCAAACCGTTCTTTCGGAATTCCGGATAATTCCAAAAATCTGTTAATGGCAGCAACTTCGGTTTCATCTATATTTTCATCTATTGCTGCCATCAGATACCCATCTCTGACCATTGAAGTCAACTGTTCCGAAGTGATATTCTGCGATGCTTTGAGCAGATATTGCTCATAGTCGGTTATAACAGGGCCCGAAAACATGGCTTCATATTTATGTCTCAGCGCCTCGTTTATGCCAGAATTATCCAGCATACTGTAAAAAAGGGCTTTCTCTTTCTCATCAATAATGCCATCTGCAATAAGCACACAAAACATCAGATCCAGATATTTTTCTGCAAAAGTCATATTAGTCTGTCTCCTTATCACATCCCTGAGTAATTTGTTTTTTATCACCATCTGAAATTAATTTTTTTACGCCCAGACCTATTGCCGTTAAGGCTGCTGCTGCACCAACAGCGACGATTACCGCAGGTGCACCGCATGCTCCAACAGCAATTGTAGCTGCTCCACCGATTGCGACTGATATATCGCTACCAGATTCTTCTGACATTTGCCCTCCTATAAGTTATATTTTTTCAGTCTAACGCCATGATAAGCGGCGGGGCTTTTTCCGTCCGCTTCATCACAGGGTTATGCCGTTTCGGACAGACAGATGAATGAGATGAGTAATGAACGGATGAAGTCTGAGAACACTTCTCACTCATACCATGTTTTCACGGAAAAGTCAATGGTAAATATCTGTAATAATTTCACAATTTACATACCGACCGCTTTTTTCCGACCGGTTTTTTTTCAAATTTTTTCACAAATCACAAATCACAAATCACAAATCACAAATCACAAACAGGGATCGGGTAGGTCGGAGGCCTCTCAGCCCCCTTCCCCCCTAAGAACCGTGCAT
>JAOZLU010000623.1 GCA_029934695.1 Desulfobacterales bacterium
GATGTTTGATGTTTGATGTTTGATGTTGGATGTTTGTATTTGGGGGTGTATGAAAGAAAAATCATCTAAGGTTATTGTCGTATTGGTTATTGCCGCAATTGTCGCTGTATTTTTTGCATTTGATCTTCAGCAATATTTTACATTTGAATATCTCAAGTCCCGGCAATTGGCTTTTGAAACATATTATAATGATCACAGATTGCTCACAATTGCCATTTATATGGTTGTCTATATTGCCGTGACTGCCCTGTCACTGCCCGGGGCCACTGTGATGACATTGGCGGGAGGTGCCATGTTCGGAATTTGGCTGGGAGTGCTTCTGATCTCCTTTGCCAGCTCCATCGGTGCGACGCTCGCTTTCCTGGTTTCCCGGCTTTTACTCAGGGATTATGTGCAGGACAAATTCGGAGACAAGTTAAAGACCGTCAATGAGGGTGTCAGGAAAGACGGGGCGTTCTACTTGTTCACCTTACGGCTGGTTCCGCTCTTTCCGTTCTTTGTCATTAACCTTGTGATGGGCGTCACCCCCATCCGCACGGCTGTCTATTATATTGTCAGCCAGGTGGGAATGCTTCCTGGCGCATTTGTCTATGTCAACGCAGGTACACAACTCGCCAAAATTGAATCTGCACAGGGGATTCTGTCCCTCGGACTGATTCTGTCATTTGCGCTGTTAGGCATTTTTCCCCTGATTGCCAAAAGAATTGTCGTGTTTATCCAAGCTGGAAGAAGAAGGGGTTCGGGTTTTGACGATTTTTCCTAAAACTTAAAACCTAAAACCTAAAACCTAAAACTTTCATATAAAGGAGACCTGATATGGATTTGAAAGAATTTTTCAAAAATGAGGTCAAGCCGGCTCTCGGTTGCACGGAAACCGGCGCGGTCGCGTTTGCAGCAAGCGCGGGATCAGAATACTTGGATGAGCCAGTCGAACGTATTCATCTCCGTCTTTCTCCAAATATTTACAAAAACGGAAAAAATGTCGGCATTCCCGGAACATCAGGTCTCAGAGGAAACCTTCTCGCGGCTGCGCTGGGGGCTATCGGAGGTGATTCCAAAAAGGGATTGGAATCGCTTTCCGGAATCACACCAGACGATATCTCACAATCTCAGGAACTGCTTGCCCGCGGGGGAATCACGCAGGAGGTGATAAACGACGTTCCCACCGTCTATGTGGAGGCTGAACTGTGGGACAAGAAGCATCGCGTGACAGCAGTTATTTCAGAACGCCATGATCTGCTGGTTGAGGTTCGTCGCGACGGCCAGACTGTAAAAGTGAATGAGGAAACCAAAGCATCACTTCACCTAAGACCCTCTTATATCAAGAATCTCATCCGTCAGGATATGAACTCCCTCTGGAATCTTGCGGGAAAGATAGATTCAGAAATTGAGGCATTTCTGCTTTCAGGCGTTGAAATGAATCTGAAAATCGCCCGTCTGGGCTTGAAGTGCCCCTGGGGACTCGGTGCAGGATTCGCCTTGAAGAAGAATGTTTCGGGTGATGATCCTTTCTGGAAGGTAAAGATGTTTGCAGCGGCCGCGGCTGATGTTCGCATGGACGGCGGCACCCTTCCCGTTATGAGCAGCGGTGGCAGCGGGAATCACGGCATCACAGCCATTCTTCCGGCCGCTGTCGTTGCCGAGGCATGGAAAAAATCCCCCCGGGAACTGGCCGAATCAGTAGCTCTCAGCCATCTGCTGACCGGCTATATCAAGGCGCATACAGGGGTCCTTTCTCCTGTTTGCGGATGCGTGGTGGCTGCAGGTTTAGGTGCAACCGTCTCCATCGTGAGACTCAAGGGCGGAACACCTGATCAGGGGCAGACCGCGGCTTCTTCACTGATGGCCTCGCTTTTGGGAATGGTATGCGACGGTGCCAAGACATCCTGCGCCCTGAAAGTTTCCACCGCCGCGGGTGAGGCATACATTAATGCCATGATGGCGATGTCAGGGTATGGCGTCACTGATGATCAGGGGATTATCTCTTTTTCACTTCCCAAAATGGCCAGAGCCGTTGAGACGCTCAGTAAAATCGGAATGTCCACGATGGATTCCACTATCCTCCAACTCATGCAGGAGCAGGACACCGAAAGCAATCCGGAATAAACGACTGAAAGAAACCCGGTTTCTGATCACCAGACGGAGTTTTTTGTTGCCGGACTCGTTGCCGGACGGGGTTTGCAACCCCGTCCGTAATGTTTCTGAGTTCGCCGGAGCCTCTGAATCTGTCAGCCAGTTTCTCATTCAGAGTGATCTGTGTGCTGTCTTCGAGAAAAACCCGGCCGAACGGCGACAGCAGGGCGGGAGAAATATCTGATCTGACAGGAACGGTTTCCTCTCCGAGAATTTTCGTCGTCATCAGACACACGAAAGACGCAGAAGTTGACATTGAAGTTGGTTTTTGTTTAAGGACTCGGAAAAAACGCATTATCCTGTGCGGGTGTGCAAAAAACCGCTTCGCTTAATTTTTGCACTCCTCCCTTGTGTCCGTCATGCTGTTTCCGATCATCTTCCAATATTATTCAGACTCAGGCTTTGAAAACTGAAGGAGAACTTTTAAAATGAACGATTTATGGCCCAACGATTTTAAAATTGATGATATAAAGGCACCGGTCACGCTCCTCAGAGAACAGGCTTCCCTGCTGGGACAGAAAACGCAGAACATCGTCGAGGCCCAGGTGAGGAGTCTGGAAACGATTGCTCTGTCTGATTCCCGGGAAATGGCAGCATTGGAAAAATAAATCAGATCAGTTTATATTTGACATCCCAGACGGATGATGATATGTTTATGGTATCTGAAAAATTGTGGAACTCACAACAGCATACCAGACAGCGGAGAATTTCAGATGAGTGAAAAAAAAGAATCACCGGAAAAACCGGACAGAACCGACTGGCATCGTCTCTGGGGGCTGATGACTTCGCCCCTGTTTGAAAGACTCGGGTGCGAGACTGTGGTGGAGATGGACCTCTCCTCCAAGGTCCAGCTCCTTGACATGGCGGTGATAACAAAAGAAGAGGGGAAACTCCGTTATGAAGAAACGGATCCGAATTATTACGAGGGGTTTGAGAACCTGAACAGGCATAATCTCATATCCTTCAAGTCCTTTAACGAAGTATTCAATATGACAGCCGCTGAGGAGTTTTACGGACATTTCACGAATTATCGGAAAATCAGGAATATCCCCGAGAAGCACAAGGATACGGTGAATCTTTATGCGGTCACCTACCATTTTCCCAGGGATCTCTTTTCCCGGTTCAAAGGAACGGATCTGATTGAAAAGGTGAGTGACAGAGTTTATGATTTCAGAGTATTCAGCCCGATCCGCTTCATCATCACCCGCGGAAGTGACCATCCGATCCTCGGACTTTTCTCGAATGACCGTGAACAGATCAGGGCCAGCCGGGAGAGACTCGAAGAGGACCGATGGCTGATTAAAGAGGTGAGTTCGTATCTCGGCAAACTTTACAGATATTATTCACTGGAGGGAATAGATATGCCATACACACAGGAAATGTTTATCAGGGACAATTATCCCGAATGGTATTTGAAAATCCGGGCCGCAAAAACCCGGGGAGAGGTCGAAGGTGAAGCCAGAGGTGAAGCCAGAGGTGAAGCCAGAGGGAGGCTGATCGGTGAAATCCTTATGGCCCGGCGTCTGCTGAAACTGTCGCTTTATTCCCGGGAAGAACTTGAGAGCAAAGATATCGGGGAATTGAAAACGGTCCTCTCCGAAATCGAAGCAAAATTGCCCACGCAATGAATCATTCACCGGGCGCATTTGTTCCTGAGTGCAGTTCGCAGTTCCGCCTCCCGACGGTTTTGCATTAGCCTCCGAGAGGCGGATACAGCCTTCTGTATTATTTTTTTCATTAACTGTCTGATAATAATCAAGAATTTTAAAATCTGACAGGTCATCATATTTTCATATTTTTGGATAAGCAGTCATCGGATTCCAAAATTTTTCAGATAAAAAAA
>JAOZLU010000624.1 GCA_029934695.1 Desulfobacterales bacterium
AACATCAAACATCGAACATCAAACATCGAACATCGAACATCAAACATCAAACATCGAACATCAAAGCTATATCGGAGAAAATCAATATGCCAAAAAAAACAAAACAAAATCGTTCATTTTATCAGAATCGGAGTTTCGGACTCTATATTTTCACCTCTATTGTGTCCCTGCTCATTATCACCGTCGTCGCCATTGTCGGATATATCTGGTATCAGTATTCAAAAGCCCTTTCGGAAATCTCGGCTGTTCAGATGAGCCAGGCCACGGAAATGGTAAAGGAAAAAGTGACAAATTACCTGTCGCCGGCACCTGTCATGGCGAAGCTGAGTACACAAATATTAAGAGGTGGCGGTTTTGACCGTCGTTCCGGACATCCGGAGCCACAATCAGATAAACCATCAGATAAAGCAATAAAGCTGGGGCCGTTAATTGTTGACAACCCTGAAACTGAGGTCAGGCCTGATAACCGGAATGATGCTTACGGCCAGAGCGGCGTTCTTTCAATTATAGATCGTGATCTGCTGGAACATTACGGAATAGATCTGATAAGAGCATTTCCCCAGTTGGCCATGGCCAATATCGGTGATGAGCAGGGAAATTTTATGATGCCCAAAAAAGTATCAGGTAACAAGATACATACAAAAATTATTGACTGGTCGGTAACGCCGGCAACAGTGACTTGGAAGAAATATGAAAACGGCGATAATGCCCCGCCGACAATTGAGACAACAGAGGAGGTGAAATATGACCCTCGCGGCCGGCCATGGTACATGGGGGCTAAAAAAGAGCGGGGAAGCTACTGGACAGATGTGTATATCTTTTATTCCGATCAGTCGCTCGGCATTACCACCGCCTATCCTATCTTTGATTCTGACGACAGGGTTGTCGGGGTTTTCAGCCTGGATATAGCGTTGATCGAAATATCAAGATTTTTGCAGAAGCTGACCGTAGGAAAAACAGGAATTGTCTATATCATCAACAAGAAAAAGGAAGTTATCGCTTACCCGGATCCGTCCCGTATTGTAAAAAAACAGGGTAAAAAACTGGTTCCCGCAAAGATTGACCAACTGGGAGAAGACTTGGCCTGGGTGACAGCATCTTTTCAGGAGCATGAAGACACCCTTACGGACAGAGTTGAGTTTGAAAGCGGAGGAGAACGATATTTGGCATCATTCACAAATCTGGGCGGCGAGTTTGGTTCAAAGTGGAAAATCGGCGTTGTTGTGCCGGAGGATGATTTTCTCGGCCCCCTCATCCACATGAGACGTGTTGTGGTTCTGATAACTCTTGCTGTTCTGATATTTTCTGTTTTCATCGCCAGAATGATTTCCAGCGGTATATCCAAGCCGATTATGGAACTGACGGAAGAAACCAAAAAGATCGAAAATTTTGAGATTGATGATGATGCACCGCCGGTAAAGTCCTCTATCATGGAAATCCAGCTGATGAGCAATTCAATGGTTTCGATGAAGAAGGGACTGAAGGCTTTCGAGAAGTATGTTCCCTCGACCCTCGTCCGTGAACTGATCCGAACTGGAGAGGAAGCCAAACTTGGCGGCAAAAAAGTTGACCTGTCCATCTTTTTTTCGGATATCCAGGGATTTACGACCATATCTGAAAAAGTGCCTCCTGAATCGCTTATGATCCAATTGTTTGAATATAATAATGAACTGACAAATATCATAATAGATGAAAAGGGAACCATTGACAAATATATCGGCGATGCGATTATGGCCTTCTGGGGCGCACCGATCAAGAATGAGAAACATGCGCTTTCCGCATGTAATGCTGCCTTGGCCTGTCATCGGAAACTGGATGAACTCAACAGAAAATGGGGAAATGAGGGAAAAGAACTTTTCATAACCCGATTCGGCATCCATTCCGGTCCGACAATTGTCGGGAATATGGGATCAGATGAACGGATGAATTATTCTGTTCTGGGCGACAGCGTGAACTTGGCCAGCCGTATTGAGGGCATCAACAAGACTTACGGAACCCGGCTGATCATCACCCAGGCGACCTACAATGAAGTTTCGGATCATTTCCTGGTTCGTCCCCTTGATCTTGTCGCGGTTAAAGGGAAAAAACAGGGTGTCAAGATTTACGAACTGATCGGCAAAAAAGGGGAGAAATTGCCTCGTGAAATTCTGGAACTGCGCGAGATGTTTACCAGAGGTTTTGAAGAAGCCTATCTGAAACAGAAATGGGATGATGCAATGGATATCTTTACGACGATTCATAAGAAATTTCCATCAGACGGAGCTGCAAAACTGTATGTTCAAAGATGTATTGAATTTCGGAAAAGCCCTCCGGGAAAGGGATGGGATGGGATTTATCGTCCTAAAACGAAATGAGTGCAATCAAAATAAAGCAGTTTCAGAGGCCCTTTAACTTCCTTGCGGAATAAAAATAAGGAGAGCGCGTTTTGAGAGGACAACTTGAAGGCATTATTCCATTTGTAATTCTATTTTTTTTATTATTTTTTGTTCACAGCAAACTCTATGATTTGTTCTCTTATCTTTATGACAAGCTGAAAGAGAGATATCAGAGACTTTTCCCGGCAAAGCCTGACAAACATCAGGAAATTCATAAGGGTGAAAGTAAAAGCACATAGATGGATTACTCCCTGACAGAATTCACGCCGCGCAAAATTTGCGGAATTCGTCAAGCGTTGCGTGATGAATTGCCAAAGCATATTGCCTTATATAAAAGCATATTGCTCAATAAACAGGCAGTTATAGCTCTTTTGAATCAGACAGAAACGTAGCACCATTTTGCTGATTCATTTCGTTCAGGCTCGAAAATGATAAGACTTGTTCAGAAAGAATTGCGTAAGACTTTATTGAAATACAAGCTTCATAAGGAAGAAGAGTTGTTTAATCGTGCGTATGAATATATAAAGGAATATTATTGACCAAATCACACAGTTTTGAGTATCTGATTTAAATGAGCACATAACAAATTGTTCAGGCGGACGGCGGAAAAGCCCGCCGCTCAACTCTGTGAAAAGTTGAAAGTGGAATTCACTTTTCACTTCCAACTTTTCACTGTCGAGGATTACATTGATTTACAGGGAGGTAAGAGATTGAAAACTGTCGGCTTACTTATTGTATTGGTGTGCGGGGGGCTGCTGATTTACGGCACGTCCGACTTTCCGGGATGGGGTGACCCTTCTTCTCCGGCCAGCAACTATCTGTCCCCGCGTTATATCGAAAAAACCATGGAAGAAACATCTGTCCCCAATATCGTCACAGCGGTGCTTGCCGATTATCGGGGGTATGACACCATGTTTGAAACCGCTGTGGTGTTTTCCGCAGCCATTGCCTGTTTTTTCCTGCTGCGGGTATTCAAAAGCGATGAAGCTGATGAAACAAGGTATTACCGGCATATCCCCTCCGGTGTCACCCTCAGGATTGAAAAAGGGGGGAGGCTGCCCAAAGGATCTGCTGAATTTGAAAGGATAGACACCTCATGGGTTCCGCATGATCTGATTATCAAGGCCACCACCCGCCTGATCATACCATTTATCCAGATATTCGCCCTTTATGTCATTGCCCACGGGCATCACAGCCCGGGCGGCGGATTCCAGGGAGGAGTTATTCTGGGTGCGGCGGTCATCCTGTTTGCTGTTACCCGTGATCTTCGGACAACGATTCAGCGGATGGGGGAAAAAATCTGCGCGCTCTTTTGCGCGGCAGGTGTGTTTCTTTATGCGGGTACAGGGTTCCTCTGTCTTCTGCTGGGGAAAAATTATCTGGACTACAGCGCCCTTGCGGGCATATTGGGAGTTGACCCGGTTACGGCCCGTTCCCACGGAATACTGGTTGTTGAAATCGGCGTGGGACTTTCAGTAATGGCCGCCATAATATGGATTTATTATAACCTTTCCTCAGCTGGAAAACATGATGAGGGGCTGTGAGTTGGATGTTGGATGTTTGATGTTGGATGTTGGATGTTGGATGTTGGATGTTGGA
>JAOZLU010000625.1 GCA_029934695.1 Desulfobacterales bacterium
CCTTTCTTATCATTAATCCGTGTAGCAGGTGGGGGATCAGCGACAATTCTGCAAACATGTCGGCCCACGGCCTCAGTCTATATCAGAAAATGCCTGACTTCAGCCGGCAATATCCCGGACACCTGAATAATATTATGACCATTCCGCGTGACAACCTTCACATCTGCCGGGATATGATTCGGGGCCTTGCTGTATCCCACGCACACAGACGCTGCCAGAGCAGTCATATCTTTGGTGCCTCCGTGCGGTATCAGGACAGTGGGCCCGGGAAATTTTTCCACTCTGATGGTGGCATCTTCAGCCGAATTATGGTATCTGATGATGTTTTCATTATCTTTCTGCGTGCGGCCGACAATGATTTTTGTGTTGTCATCCAAGCGAAAATGACGTCCGAATTTTAAGAGGTGAAGCTCATTTTCGGTAAAGGTTTCCCGGTGATCAAAAATATCTTTAAGACGCGCTGAATATCCCTTGTCCGTAAGCAGACACCCGCCTGCGGGACTCGGATAATCTGTGATCCCGAATTCCAGGGCCAACGCCATCTGGGGCTTGCGGGATCTTCCGGAAAGGTCAAGCAGAAGGGACCTGTTTATCAGACCTTCTTTTTCAGGGAGGGTTTCCGGGAGTTTCCGGGCACTCAGGGGGCGCACGATATGGCCGTCAAAGCCCGAGTTTTTTTCCACATAACGGAGGGACGGTCCTGTCTGGGACATGGGACGCTGTCCGAGGACCTCGCCGCTGAAAAGAAAATCAAACCCTTTTTCTTTCATTCTTTCACCGGCAAGTCTGAACATCAGCGCGTGACAGTCCATGCAGGGATTCATATTCTGCCCGTATCCGCATGGCGGATTTTTCAGCATTTCAAGATAGACAGGGGTGATATTTCTGACGGTCAGGGGGATGCCTGTATTATGCGATGCCAGCCGGGCTTTCTCAGACGAAAAAAAGGGGGTCTCAAAGGTGATCCATTCAACATGAACTCCCTGTTTTTTCAAAATCAGCGCAGACAGAATACTGTCAAGGCCGCCGGAACAAAGGCCCAGCCCGCGTGCTTTCCGGGGTTGTGAAACCATAATATATTTCCTTAAAAATCAATAATGTCAAAGGTTAAAACAATGAATAAGATTCAGGCCAAAGCAGGTAAAATTTGTCAAATTCTAAAAGCCTCCTATCCCGATGTCAAGACCCAGTTAGGCCATAAAAATCCTTTTGAACTCCTTGTGGCTACCATATTATCTGCCCAATGTACAGACAGACAGGTAAATTCCGTAACAAAAGAGCTGTTCAGAACCCTTCCCGCGCCTGACAATTTTGTCAATGCTTCTCTGGAAACCATTGAGCAGCTTATCCGGCCCACAGGTTATTTTCGCAATAAAGCAAAACATGTCAGAAACTGCAGCAAAGTCCTTATTGAAAAGTACAACGGCAAGGTTCCGGAAACATTGGATGAACTGCTGACACTTCCCGGGGTCGGTCGCAAAACAGCGAATGTGGTTATGGGCGCGGCCTTTGGCATTCCGGGGATGGTGGTGGATACGCATGTGGCAAGGATTTCAAAAAGGCTCGGGATCACAAAAAATGTGAATCCTGTGAAAATTGAATTTGATCTTATGAAAGTTATCCCTGAAAAAGACTGGAATGATTTTTCCCTTTGGCTCATATATTTCGGAAGGGCCGTATGCAAGGCCAGAAAACCGGACTGCCCGGCTTGTTCTCTTGGTGAACTGTGTGATTATCGTTCAAAAGTGAAAAGTTAGAAAGTGTCAGTGGCTTTTTGGGCAAAATGAAGGATGCACAGAAATTTCTTTTAAAAATATTTCATTCATGGTATTAAGCCCTGTTTTCAAAGTCAGAAACGAAATTCTGCAGATTGACAAATAAAGTTCGCAGTCCTGCCTTCAGGTGCTCTGCATCCGGGTGCGGCCGCCTGAAGGCGGAACTGCGAACTTTCGATCTGCTGAAATTGATTTTAATTTTAAACAGACAGGAGTGAGTTCAATTGAAACATAAAATTATTCTTTTTATCAATTTGCTGGCCATTATCCCTCTTATTTTTTGCAACGCTGTCGCTGTCCGGGCAGAAAAACCGGCAAGGGTGCTGATCCTTCCCTTCACTGTTCATTCGGACAAGGACCTGACTTTTCTCAAAGATGGCATAACAGACATGCTGTCAACCCGGCTGACTCTGGAGGGCAAGCTTCTTCCCCTGAGCAAAGGTGAGACCGGGCAGGAAATAAAAAGCCTGTCTGAATCTGTGGACGAACAAACTGCCATTTCACTGGGCAGAAAGCTCGGGGCAGATTATGTGTCTTACGGAAGCCTGACGGTTTTCGGTGACAGCATCAGTACGGATGCCAGATTCTTTGATCTTCATAAAAACGAACCGCTTGTCATTTTTTATGAATCCGGAAAGGGGCACAGTGATGTGATTTATCATGTCAATCTTTTTGCCGGTCAGATCAGTGAACGGGTTTTTGGCCGTAAAACCTTTTCCCCGCGGCCATCCCGGAAGACGACCTCCTCGGATGAGAGCCGCAAACATCCTGACCTGATCTGGAAGGAACTGAAAAAAAAGACGGAAGGAACCGCAGCACCTGTATCCGAGCCTCTTTCTGTGGCAACGGTCCCTGATACGGTTCCGGGAGCAGTTTCTGAGCAGGCCGCCGGAGCAGTCTGGAAAAGCAGAAATTTCAAAATCCGGATAAAAGGTGTGGCTGTGGGGGACGTGGACGGCGACGGCACCAATGAAACGGTTTTCATCAGCAGAAAAGAAGTGCTCATATATCGCTATCTCGCGGGGAGATTTGTGAAACTCGGGGAAGTAAGAAGCAACCTTTTTCATAACCATATCAGCGTTGATGTCGCGGATATCAACGGAAACGGGAAATCTGAAATATTTGTCACGAATATGAACAATGACCGCGGCATGCTGCTGTCCTTTGTGCTTGAATGGGATGGGGCGGAGTTCGCAAAAATCGTTGATAAATCCGGCTGGTACTACAGGGTGCTGAATGTTCCGGGAAAAGGAAATGTCCTGCTGGGGCAGAAGCGTGAAGTTCGGGAAATTTTTGCGCCGGGCGTGTATGAACTGAAATGGGGCAACGGGGTCTATGTGTCCGCAGATCGCCGGATTCTGCCAGAAGAAATAAATGTCTTTGGTTTCAATTACGGAGATATTCTTAACAACGGGCAGGAAGAGATCATAGCTTTTACGAAAAATGACTATATACGCATACTGGGCCGGGATGGGAATGAAGAATGGAACAGTGGTGAGCGTTTCGGAGGCAGTGCCACTTATATCGAGTTTCCTGCCGAAGCTTCAGCCTCCATTGGCAATCAGAAGGAAACAGATCATTTCTATCTGCCCCAGCGCATACTCATCACAGACACGGATAAAGATGGAAAGAACGAGGTCATAGTGTGCAGAAATACAGATACAACCCGTCGGATTTTCTCACGTCTCAGAATGTTCAAGAGCGGACATATCGAATGTCTCGGCTGGGAGAGCCTCGGTCTTTATCCGAAATGGGCAACACGGCAAATCTCCGGATACATCAGCGATTATGTCGTCGGAGATATGGACAATGACGGGAAGAATGAGCTTGTTTTTTCCGTGGTTGCGAAAACTTCCTCGGTGCTTGGAAAGGCAAAGAGTTTTATCGTGTCGCAGGAGTTTCCGTCCAAGCCTGAAAATTAGTCTCCCGCGGGATTGCCAATTGATCATCGGACAGGGATGTGCAACCCGGTTTTGAAATTCATGGGAACCTTGCCAGTAATGATGCTTTTTCACGTTTTCTGGCTGAGGAGCGGGGATGGTACCGAACGGTACCATTTACGGCAGATGGTATTCTTTCAGGCCGTAGGGTGGGTGAAGGATTTCGATTTTTTACGCAGTAAAAAACGAAACCGCAACCCACCTTTCAGGCCGTAGGGTGGGTGAAGGATTTCGATTTTTTACGCAGTAAAAAACGA
>JAOZLU010001144.1 GCA_029934695.1 Desulfobacterales bacterium
GATGTTTGATGTTTGATGTTTGATGGTGGATGTTTGATGGTGGATGTTTGATGTTGGATGGTGAACAATGAACTGGACAAATAATATTTCAAATCTTGAAAATTGCCTGAAATCATTATCCGCCCGCGACAAAGCGGGTGATGAAACTGATTCTGATTCAGCTTTTGCACAATGGAAAGACCGGACGGTTCAGGTCCGTGAAAATAGGAGAACGGCTTATCTGATCGGAAACGGGGCCAGCGCGTCAATGGCCAGCCATTTTGCGGCCGATCTTGCAAAGAACGGGCGTATCCGCACAGAAATTTTTACGGATTTGTCCCTGATAACCGCCGTGGCAAATGATGTGGATTACGAGTCCGTGTTTTCGGAGCCGCTCCGGTGGCGAATGACGGAAGGGGATATGCTGGTCGCTGTCAGCAGTTCCGGGAACTCACCCAATGTGCTTGCCGGGTGTGAAACAGCCATGTCTGTCGGCGGGTTTGTGGTGACACTTTCTGCCATGAAACCGGACAATGCCCTGCGGTCTCTGGGGAATCTCAACTTTTATGTGCCTGCTGAAACTTACGGGGCTGCGGAAACCTGCCATGCGGCAGTTCTGCATTATTGGATGGACAAGATGATATTGAACCCGACAACAGATCAGCAGGCTGTTTTCAAAAAATAATTTTTAAGATGACAGAATGGGACTGATATATTCGGACATGGAACTGATCAGCAGCGATGATCTGGCACTGGAACGAAGAGGCTGTATTCAGGAAGACAGGGTGAGAAAAATGAAGGTCAGTATGCTGGTTGACAGCGGGGCCATGATGCTGTCAGTCAATGAAACGATAAAGGTGCGGCTCGGTCTGTCAGTATTGGACAGGCAGATGGGAGAACTCGCAGACGGCTCAAGGCAGTCTTTTAAAATTGTCGGGCATGTGGACAAGGGACCCCTTCGCCGGCTTTCACCGAGGGCCCTGCGCTCTGAAGCTGCCGTGCCCTGACAGACAGTTACCGGAAGCCTGGCATCCTTTCACCAGGAATGCATGACGATGTCAGACGCGGCGTTTTCCTTACGGTGTTGTGTATCAGATTTTGGAAAATGAGATTCTTATCGTAGCTGTTGCCAATTCACACAGAAAACCGGACTATTGGCATAAAAGGATTCGGAAGATGGACA
>JAOZLU010001145.1 GCA_029934695.1 Desulfobacterales bacterium
AACCTTCAGCCTTTAACTTTCAACCTTCAACCTTCAACGAATATGTCCGAATCTGAAACATCAACAATAAGATTCCTGCTGTTTGTCGGCGGACTTATTTTCTTTATGTTTTTTGAGCTTGCAGGGCCTTGCAGGCCGCTCGGTTCGGATTGGTAAATCCGAACCATCATGCGGGGGATTTGGCAATCCCCCGCGAGCTTTTCTGAGAGAGCTTTTCTGGGAGAGCCTGAAGTCGCCCGGTTCGGTCTTCACGCCCGGTTCGGTCTTCACGCCCGGTTCGGATTGGTAAATCCGAACCATGATGCGGGGGATTTGGCAATCCCCCGGAAGTGCCATAAAGCTGCTGAATTTTTTGAACTTCCCTATGATTTTAAACAAAAAGAACAAGTTAAAACACTATATGATAGTTTCTTGGAATCATACGATAAAAGAAAAAAAAACAATAAAACAACGAAAATACTTAGAACTGTTTTTTATAACTTAGACCTTTCTCCAATTACAAATTTCAGAGTATCCGAATAATGATAAAAGATATCAGAAAACGAGTTGCAAGTGGAAAATATCGCTTTACTGTCCATGCGTTTGAACGGTGTGCGGAACGTAATATTTCTCCGAAAGAGGTGGCTGATGTGATATTGTCGGGTGAAATCATAGAGAGCTATCCGACGGACAAATACGGGCCGAGCTGCCTTATCTTTGGAATGACCAAAGGTGAGCGAATATTGCATGTGCAGTGTTCCGTTGATCCTATATGGGTTATTACTGCGTATAATCCGACCCTGAACCCGGGAAAATGGGACGAACATTTTAAAAAAAGGATAAAATGATGAAGTGTGCAGCCTGCAATAATAAAATGACAGGGAAAAAAGGAAGCATTGACCTCAGAATCGGCGGAAAACTGTATTTTGTGAAAAATGTCACGCATGAGGAATGTGCTGTATGTGGAGAAAAAGTTCTCTCACCGGAAATCAGTCAGAAACTGTTTGAAAAAATCAGAAGCAAACAATTTGTTGAAGAGACTTTCAAACTTCCGGTACTGGATTGTGCTTATGCTTAAAAGAGACAATCCGCCGCTCTCACGCCCGGTTCGGATTGGTAAATCCGAACCATCATGCGGGGGATTTGGCAATCCCCCGCGAGCTTTTCTGAGAGAGCTTTTCTG
>JAOZLU010000105.1:0-1776 GCA_029934695.1 Desulfobacterales bacterium
AAAGGAGTAAATCATGCAAACAATTTATCGTTTCCGGGCCATTTTTAGCATCATGCTTACCTTTATTATAATGGTCCCTTTTGCCAATGCTCAGGAATTGGAAGATGTCATCTTCCTGAAAGGGGCATATCAGAACGCGTCCGGCACAGACGCGTGTACCCTCTTCAGCGGCAACGCTGACGAACACCCGAATTCCCCGAATGACGGGACAAACTACCTGATGCAGTCGGCCATTGGCTGGCCCACGCCGGCCACATTGGGCTGGGTAAATCCTGATGCGGCCGGTCTTCCTGAAGAGCCGAAAAATGCGGCTGAGGGCCTTGCTTATGAGGGCTATCAATATCTGAAAGATGTCGAAACCCTCTATTTCAGCTATTATCAGAACGACGATCCGAAAAACCCGGAATCCATTTATCTCGGATTTGACTGGTTCACCAACCATATCATGAATTCAGGAGGAGACGTAACCGTCATCATTGACGGGGGACTTTATGATTCGGATGCATTATTTGATGAGGAAACAGCGAGTAAGGCAATGCAATATCTCTTTACCGCGTTCAACATGAACCCTTATCTAAAATATCCCATAAATGATGATGGCACCCTCATGGATATCCGGTACCTCCTGCTGGATATTCCGTATTATCAGAGTGTGGCGTTGCTGATGAAGGGAAACCTGGCATTGGAGCGGGCATTTTGTGTCCGTTTTTTTGAGGAATTACGCTCTTCAGGAACAGTCATCAATGATGAGCTGAAAAAGTTCGGGTGGAATATCGCCGTGGATGCTTTCAGTACACAGGATGAGCAAGGTGCATGGAAATATTTCAACAAAGCGAGCCAGGTATGGCTGGATCTGTTTACCAGTCCCATCAAACGGGCATATCTGCTGGAATTTGCAGCCGAAAGAACCCTGGATTACCGGAATCACCCCGCATTCAAGGATACAGATGAACCGGACGGGTTTCCCGATGACGCAGAATGGCCCCCCATTGTTTATGAAGGCTACAAAGATGTGGCGGCCATGGTGAGGGCGTTGGCCCAGCGGGCACGGGTGGTGCATGAGGTCGCATGGCGTCTGGTGATGAAACTGGAGCGGGGCAAAGCCGCTGAACTGATTGAAAAATATGTGCAGGAGATCAGCTTGGAAGAGGGCGTGATTATGAGCATGTTCTTTTCTGATGGCCTGCCTGAGAACCATGAAACCAAATATCCGGGACTGGCCGAGTCTTTTCTGACCTTGCGGGATGCTGTCACCCAGTTGGGACAGCTCCGTGAAGCGGCTGTCAACGAGCGGCTCAATGCCCTGGGATTTGACAAAGATGTGCTGTTCATCCGAAGCGTGGAACCGACCGCCACGGATCGCACCCTTTACACCTACAATTGGCTGAAGAATCAGTTGCTGGCCAATGAGATCAATCCCATCGGCGCGCTGGGAACCTCATTTACGGATGATGAAGAGGCGAAAAATACCCGCAAGCAGTTTGACATGAAAGCCTCGGGATATCTCTCGGAATTTGATCTCATCGAAAACGAGTATGACCAGCAACTGATTGCCATCTGCGGCGCTGATCCGAGCAATCCATACAAACCGAATCTCGAAGATCCGCTTTCAGGCGGCGGCCAGATCACCCAGCAAAAGACGAACATTGAAGTGGCGTTGAATGCCATTGAACGGGTGACACGGCAGATGGAGAATGTACATTCCAGGATTGAGATTGAGCAGGATCGTGTGGCACTGTTGAAAATTGTGTCGGACAAACGGATCAGGCTCATTAA
>JAOZLU010000105.1:1876-6751 GCA_029934695.1 Desulfobacterales bacterium
TTGGGAAAACCGGACCTCAATCTCACCTTTCAGGATATCCTGATGGCGCGGACAGCAGACAAGCTTAAATCTCTGGTTGACAATATGCGGACCTACGACATGACCCAGCAGGGTAACCCGGGAGCCTCCTATTATTATTGGAGCTATTCTCTTCGCAAAGATTATCTCGGCATGACCTTTGAAAAGGAGGGCGCGGACGGAAATGTGAAGTCAGCAGCGGAGCAGTTTCAGGCATACCTGACCGATCTGAAAAGCGATGCCGCAAACATCGTAAATATGGATAACGGCGACTATCTGTCCATACCCTTCTCCACCGTGAAATTTGACATCGAGGATGAGGATACCGGTACTGAAAGCATCCCGGACAGCGAAGGAACAGATCGCATGGCCTCAGCCATGCCCATTTTCAAAACCGGGCTTTGGGACAGCAAGATTGACTGGGTTCAGATCAGCGTCGAGGGCGACAGACTCTATACGAACCCGGAGAAGATGGAAATCTTTCTCTGGTACGGCGGGTCCGGGTTTGTCAGGACAAGGGATAATTTCAAGGATCCGAATCCTGACTCCGAGGACGGACCTGACTCCGAATTGGATTTTTTGATCTTCTCAAACCCGGCTTACACCTTCAGCTATGTCAAGAGAGGATTCGGTTGGGATGTCCTGTCCTACATTAAGCAGAAGATGACGGCCAAGCTGGGAGTGCAAAATGTTGACATTCCTGATTTTGTGTTCAAGAATGAAGCTTTCCGGGAACGTCCGGTTGCTGCCACAGACTGGCGGCTGCTGATTCCGATCAACGGCACAACTCTGGAGAATATTCGGGACATAAAGGTCAATATCCTTTATACGGCGAGGACACGGCAGTATCGCCGGTAAATCTCTGAACCGCAGATTATTACAGATTGAAAGAATTTCACGGATTGTTTTCAGTCTGCGGTAATCTGTGGTTCGGAATCCTTCCTAAGCCATTAAAACTGCCCGAACCATGATTTGCAAGATCACAGGTGAATCATGGTTCGGACAAAAAGGAATTTTTTGAAAAGAGACGACTATGACAATAAAAAAGGCAAAACTTTCTTACAGCGATTATGCAAAAGGCATTCGTATGCTTACATCGGAAGAACAATTGAGGTTGCTGGGACTGATTTCAGCCAATCTGAGAAAAAAACTGAAACCGAGGAAAGCAAAGCACAGCATCATGGAGCTCGAAGGTCTCGGATCCGAAATATGGAAAGGGATTGACGCACAGGAATATGTTCGTAAGGAGAGAGAATCATGGGATTAACCGAACAATTAGACGGATTAAGTATATGCATAGATACTGCTCCGTTTATCTACTTCATCGAAAGAAACAGCGTTTATCTGAATCTGGTGAGACCTGTCTTTGCCAAGATTGATGCCGGAGAAATCGAAGCAATCACTTCAACGATTACGCTTCTGGAAGTGCTGATCCATCCTTTCAGAACAAATGATGTGATGCTGGCAGAAAAATATCGTCAGATATTGCTGTATTCCGAAAGCGTAACCACATTTGAAATCCTTAATGAGATTTCTGAAATGGCTTCAAAACTGAGAGCAAAATATTCGATTAAGGCCCCGGATGCTTTACAAATCAGCACAGGTATCTTTTACGGAGCAGATAAATTTCTGACTAACGATACCGATTTAAAAAGGGTGGATGAGATTGAAGTTCTGGTCTTGAATGATTTTATCGGAGATGATCAGTCCGTGTGAGTCAGCAGTCTGAAGCGGATTTGCAGGATTGGAGGATGACCATGATTCTCACCTCAGTCATGGGAGTCATGGTTCAGACGATGAATAACGCCCCCTCTGCATGGATTAGTGATAAGCAGGGATTCTGGCCTTCCGTGCATAAAATCCCTGTTTATCGCTAATCCGTGTAGATGAAGTTGTGTGAATAACAACCCATAAAAAAGGAAAGGAGTAAGGAAAAATGAAACAGATCGTATTGACAATGGTTTTTGTAATGCTGGCAGGGGTTATGGCGCAGGCGCAGGAGACATCCGTGCCGCCGCTGGTGAATTATCAGGGGATGCTGGCGGATGCGGACGGCAAGGCGCTCACGGGAAGCAAAAAGATTGAGTTCAGCCTGTATGATGCGGCAATCGGTGGAAGTGAGAGCAAAATATGGGGACCGCAGATTTTCAGCAGCGTGCCGCTGGTGAACGGGATGTTCAACGTAATTCTCGGAACGACCGACACATCAGGGAAATCCATTGCCGAGGCGTTTGGCGCAAAAGACCGGTATCTCGGCATCAAGGTGGATGACGGGGCCGAGATTGCGCCGAGGCAGCAGATTCTGAGTGCGCCGTTTGCGATCAGTTCCAAGAGTGCAAACGATTCATATCTTGTACAAGGATATGATTTACATGAACTGATTGAAGGATTGAAGGCCGGGAAAGTATTGGCGGACCCGTCGGTAAAGCCGGGATTACCTGATGCTGATTATGACAGCGGATGGTTTTCTGTGGAAAAATATAATGAATATGAAAAAGAACATAAGTTGGGAGTGTTGCCCAGGTTGGCTGTGATATGGGTTGCTACTGACAGTGACGGCACTGATATGTGCTTGCTGGATAATATTTGGGCCGGCACCACATATCGTGGTTCCTGGCTTCAAAAAATCACGACCTCACATTATGTCATTTCCACAGGCTATTATATAACTGATTCTAATGGCTTTAAAATTAATCCGGATGGTTATATCAAGGTTCTTATGTGGAAGTGATAAGGAGTCATGTGGGCATGAACATGCCCATGATTCACAAGATAAAAGGATTTGCAGGATTGAGGCATGGATAGTGTTTCATCTACACGGATTGTGCGTCATCTACAAGGATTGTGTGTAAGAAAGGATTATGCTCGGAATTTGAGAGTGATCCTTTCTTATCCATAATCCGTGCAGATGGAGGCTTGGAGAGTAATCCTTTCTTATCCATAATCCGTGTGTCATGTTGCAAAAGGAGGAGAATTGCATTATAATTTTAAATGGGATCCGACGAAAGCGAAACAAAATATTCGCAAACATAAGATAAGCTTTGAGCGTGCTGCGATGATTTTCCATGATCCATATATGATCTCCGTGTTTGATGATGAGCATAGCCAGAAAGAGGATCGCTGGATAACTATTGGAAGAAACGGTAACGGAATATTGCTTGCTGTTTCACATACGTTCCATGAGACTGATACGTCTTTGTCCAATATTCGTATTATCTCCGCACGCAAAGCTGTAAAACATGAAAGAAAACAATATGAGGAGTATTGATCCATGAAAGCAGAATACGATTTTTCAAAAGGTGAACAGGGCAAATTTTATCATCCTGACGCAGAATTTCATCTGCCTGTCTATCTTGATCCGGATGTATCTGAATTTATGCGTAAACTTGCTGCAAATAAAAATGTGGACGTTGGACAGATCGTGAATGACTGGTTGCGGACAAATATCAGGTCTGCACAAGCTGCTGGATAAAGCAAAGCCTCGGAATAAATTCCGAGGCTGAAAGCCGAAGCAGGCTGAAGCCAGCTAAAGAACTTAATTTTGACAAGAGGATTTTATGAACATACAGAACAATTATTTTGATGATTTCGTATCTGTTTTTGAATCATTGAAAAAACATCGTGTGGAATATATTCTGATAGGAGGCGTTGCTGTGATTCTTTACGGATTGGAAAGATTCACAGGTGATCTGGATATTTTCATAAAACCGACGCGGGATAATATCCGAAAGCTGAGAGAGTCGCTCTTTTCCGTATTTGAAGATTCTGCTGTGGAAGAGATCACATTTCAGGAGCTTTCGGAATATGCGGTTATACGCTACGGAACTCCGAACGGCTTTTATATTGACATTATGACCCGCATCGGAGAAGCCGCGGTATATGATGACCTGGAATATGAGGTGGCCGAATATATGGGAACCTCAATAAACATTGCGACTCCCGAAACATTGTTAAGACTCAAGCAGGATACTGTGCGCCATAAAGACAAAGCTGACGCCATATTTCTGCGAGAGCTGATACAGTATCGTAAATCAGCACAATATGACAGAAAGGAAAAATAAAATGCCCGTATTCAAATTCAGAACTTATGAAGAAGCGGAAAAAGCTCAGTGGAATTTTCACCCTGACGAAGTCTATTTCCTGCGTGTTGCCAGACTTTTTGAATTTGCACAAAAGGTTAATCCTGTTCATTATCCGCGTGGTATTTTCAAATACAGAAGCATTGAGGATGCCAACAGGCAGAGTGAGGAATGGTTGTCAGAACATTGTCTGAAACGAAATTTATCTGACAGCATTGAGCCTGAATCAGTTCCGAGACTGAAAAACGAAATAGCTGAAGCCTCTGAATCAATTCCGAGGCTAAATTCATAAGAAAGGAGTTTGCAATGCGAAAATTTTCATCTTATGGTGCTGTAAGCAAGAGTCTGCATTATTATGTGCCAAGAGAAGAGTTGATTCAGAGGGCATATACCCAGCTAATCGGAGAATCCCCTGATGAGGAAGGCGGCCATTACATCACCGTCTGGGCTCCCCGCCAATGCGGCAAGACATGGATCATGCGGGAGGTACTCTGGAGCCTGATGTCAGACGACCGATTCCGTGTGATGAAACTGAATCTGGAACATCTCAAAATGGCCGAAGATACGGATGATATTGTCTCAACGATTGCCGGCCAGATTACCGAAAAAGTGGGGCTGAGGAATATCCGAATCAGCCGCCTCAAAGAATTTGAACAGATATTCAAAAAAGGGATGCTGGACAAGCCGCTGATTCTGATCCATGCAGATGGGGACTGCAAAATCCCGATACCCTGTGTCGTCTGCGGTTCAGAGCTTCAAAATCTTGACGCAAATTGCA
>JAOZLU010000105.1:6851-9079 GCA_029934695.1 Desulfobacterales bacterium
CCGATACCCTGTGTCGTCTGCGGTTCAGAGCTTCAAAATCTTGACGCAAATTGCATCGTTTCTTTTAATTTCGGAGAAAATATTGAATGCCAAAAAGATACACAAGCAAAGAACTGATAAAACTTGCCAGAGAGTTTGGTTGGCAATTGGTAAGCGTGAAAGGGGATCATCACAACTTCAAGCATAAAGACAGTCGTTTTGTGTTGACAATCGTCCATCCGCAGAAAGATGTTCCTGTGGGACGGGCGGCAAATACTGTGAAAAAACTGAAATTGGAGATAAAGTAATGCGTTATCTTATTGTTTTGGAGGAAACCGAAACCGGGTTCGCTGTCCAGGTTCCTGACCTGGCTGTTGTTACTTGCGGAGAAACAATTGAAGCGGCCAGAATCGCTGCCATGGAAGCAATAAATATAAATCTGGATGCTTACTGGGAGGCGGGCCGGAATGTTCCGGAAAAACAGCCTGTGTCAGCACATCTGGAAAATCCCGATTTTGCCGATCTGCTCTTTGCGTATGTGGATATCAGCAGATATGAAGAAAGAATGGCGGCTTAACTCTGATTCAGCCGGGTAAGCCAAGCCTCGGAATAAATTCCGAGGCTGAAAGCCGAATTCACAAAAAAGGAGTTTACAATGCGAAAATTTTCATCTTATGGTGCTGTAAGCAAGAGTCTGCATTATTATGTGCCAAGAGAAGAGTTGATTCAGAGGGCATATACCCAGCTAATCGGAGAATCCCCTGATGAGGAAGGCGGCCATTACATCACCGTCTGGGCTCCCCGCCAATGCGGCAAGACATGGATCATGCGGGAGGTACTCTGGAGCCTGATGTCAGACGACCGATTCCGTGTGATGAAACTGAATCTGGAACATCTCAAAATGGCCGAAGATACGGATGATATTGTCTCAACGATTGCCGGCCAGATTACCGAAAAACTGGGCCTGAGGAATATCCGAATCAGCCGCCTCAAAGAATTTGAACAGATATTTAAAAAAGGAATGCTGGACAAGCCGCTGATTCTGATCATGGATGAGTTTGATGCCCTGACTGAAGACGCTATCAGCGGAATCGCCGGGGCTTTTCGGAATATTTACAACATCCGGCAGGAAGATCCGAACCCGTCCGCGGAAAAGGAATACCTGCTTCACGGAGTGGCTCTGATCGGGGTGCGGAGCGTCTTGGGGATTGAGAATGTCAAAGGCTCGCCGTTCAATGTCCAGCGGAGCCTGCACATCCCCAATCTCACATATCAGGAAGTTGACAGCATGTTCAAATGGTACGAGCAGGAGAGCGGTCAGAAAGTGAAAGAGATGCTGCTTGAAAGGCTCTTTTATGAAACCCGGGGGCAGCCAGGGCTGATCTCCTGGTTCGGCGAGTTGCTCACTGAGGGACATGAGTATTTCCAGCCGGATCACAGCAAATCTCTGGATGCAGATATATTCGAGGAGGTGTATTCGGCAGCGATCCAGATACTTCCGAACAACACGGTACTGAACATCATCAGCAAGGCGAAACAGGAACACTGCAGGGATTTCGTGCTTGAGATGTTCAAAACCCGGGAAAAAATTCCTTTCAAATTCGATAATCCGACCTTCAATTTTCTTTATATGAACGGGGTCATCGGCATTGAGAAAAGCAGCTTTTTTGTCAGATTCTCCAGCCCCTTTATCCAGAAACGGCTGTTCAACTACTTCTCCGGCGACCTGTTTCACTACATGGGCCAGATATTGGAGCCGTTCGAGGACACAAGCGACACCATCACGGATGAGGGGCTGAACATCAGAAACCTCATCCGCCGCTATGAGAGACATCTTCAGAAGAACCGGGACTGGATGCTGTCCGACGCACCCCGGCGAAAAGACCTCCGGGTATTTGAGGCGGTGTTCCATTTCAATCTTTACGAGTATCTGAACCGTTTCCTGGCGAACAAAGATGCAAAGGTGTGGCCCGAATTTCCGACCGGGAACGGGGCCATTGATCTCATCATTCGTTACCGGGACAAAGTCTATGGACTGGAACTCAAAAGCTACACAGACGAGAGCGACTACAGAAAAGCCCTGGGACAGGCCGCACGGTACGCCTCATTCCTGAAGGTGGATGTCATCCATCTGGTATTCTTCGTGGAGTACATCAATGATGAGTACCGGGAAAAGTACGAGGTTGAGTATTATGACGAGAAGGAAGAGGTCAGGGTTGTGCCGGTGTTTGTGGGCACCGGGAAATGAA
>JAOZLU010000105.1:9179-15503 GCA_029934695.1 Desulfobacterales bacterium
AAAAAATATTCTCAGCGATCATTGTTCTTGCTGTTTTGGCAGGCATATCCCACGCCGGCGTTGACAAATCCGGCGTAAGCCCCAACGTCATCTCACTTCCCTCTGGCCCAGGCTCCATCGAAGGCCTGGGAGAATCCTTCGAGCCGCAACTGAACAGCGGCACAACCACTTACGCAGTCAAGTTGAAAGCCCTGCCCGGCCGCGCTGGATTCACACCGGATCTGACCCTGCGATACAACGGCGGAAGCGGAAACAGCCCTTTTGGCATGGGATGGTCCTTGTCCATGCCGTACATTCAGCGGCAGACTGACAAAGGACTCCCGGAATACAATGACAGCGACACCTTTATCGAAAGCGGGGGAGAAGAACTAATTCCCATTGCCGGCGGTGTTTATCGCCATGAAAACGAAGGCGCATTTATGCGATACACAATAAGCGGCAAAGGCTGGACAGCGAAGAGCAAATCAGGTGGGACATTCAAATACGGCATCTCCTCAGAAAGCCGGATCCAAAGCGGAGAAAAAATCTTTCGCTGGCTTTTGGAGGAGATGAGTGACACCAACGGCAATACAATTCGCTATCAGTATGAGCAATTGGATGAGGGAACCCAGCGTTACTGTACAAAAATAACATACAACAATCACGAAATCACATTTGAATACGAATCCAGACCTGACGCGCTGCCGGATTACCGCCCAACTTTCCGCTTGGACACGGCATTCCGCTGCAAATCAGTCTCCATGAAAACCAATGACAAATTCGTCCGGCGCTATGATCTGAGCTATCTTGAAAACACTTATCTCAGCCTTCTCAGAAGCGTCACACAGGCGGGAGATGACGGCACATCCAAACTGCCTCCCGCGGAGTTCACCTACACCACATTCGATCCCACAAAAGCCAGTGTCATAGCGATGAAGGGAGAGAAAGAGGGAAGTTTTCCGCCCTATACCATCCTGATAAATGAACCGGACGCGACCCTGAACGACATGAATGCGGACGGCCTTCCCGACCTTCTCATTGCCAAACCCCGTAATCATCAGGTATATCTCAACATGGGCATCGGTTCGGACGGAACGCATCGCTGGGGAAAGTGGACCGAGATGGGCGATGCGGACAGCCCGGACAGCAATCTCGCGAGCCAAGGCGTATCCCTGGCCGACATCAACGGCGACGGCAGGACCGACTACATCGCCCGGCAATCTGTGGATACCTATTTCCTGTGGCGCAATCTCGGCACAGGAAAATGGGGCCCCACCGAAACCTTTGCAGATAAAAGCAGTCTTACGTTCAGCTTTGAAGATCCGAATGTCCGCCTCATTGACATTAACAACGACAAACATACTGATGTGATGTATTGCAACGACACATCCGGGGAGACCTATTCCTATTTCATCAATAACGGAGGCGCGGAGTTCAGCAAAGTCCTTACAAAGTCCGGACTGGCTGATGCCATGACATTTAAGCAGCGTCCCGGCATGAAACTCGCGGATATGAACGGAGACCGCTTGCAGGATATTGTTCTGCTCAAAGACGGGATATGCTGGTACTGGCCCTCCATGGGCATGGGCCAGTGGGATACCGAGCAGAAAATGGGGAATCCTCCGGATTCTGAATCAGATAATGAACCCGGACTTTCTAATGACTGGCAGAACCTCATGCTGACTGACCTGAACGGCGACGGGCTGACCGATGTGATATACGCGCCGTTACATGCTTCTCGCATCGTCTATTGGCTGAACCGGGACAGCATCCAGTTTGACGGCCCTTTTGAAGTGAAAAATACTCCTGTGCGTAACAGCAACACCAAAGTTCAGCCCGCGGACATGAACGGAAACAGTACAACTGATATTTTATGGAACTATCCGGAAGATGCGGATATCCATGCGGATAAGACCTGGCAATATCTCGAACTATGCCCGGATGAGAAGCCGTATCTCCTGAAAACCGTGACCAACGGCATCGGACGGACCATCACCTTTTCCTACACCAGCACAACTCAGGAATATATCCGTGACCGGGAATCGGACCCGTGGCCTGCTGGTGTGCCGAATTCCACAACTGTTCTCTCCTCTTTTGACGTGGAGGACGGCCGGGGAAATCGCTATCGCACAGAATTACACTACCACGACGGCTATTATGACGGTGAGGAAAAAGAGTTCCGGGGATTTGCCGCTGCGGAAAAGCAGGAGATCGGAGACACCACCATCCCGGACCTGATCATGGCCTATCGCTTTGACACCGGAACCGACCATGACGCGCTCAAAGGCAAGCCCCTGCTGTTGGAAGTTCAGACAAAACAGGGGAAAATTTTCTATCGGGAGCAATACACCTGGAACACCCGGAAACTCCATGACAGCGCAGGCGGAGACGGCCGAAGTGTCACGTTTCCCCTTCAGGAGACAAAAATCCGGAATATTCTGGAGAAAGGTACGGGTACGCCGGTTCAGTTGAAATGGGAATATGAGTTTGATGATTACGGAAACATGACAAAACAGATTGATCATGGCCGAATGGATGAGGGCTGGGATGATGAACGGATCACGGAGACATCCTTTTCCTCGGCTTATGAATCGGGAAAGTCGAACTGGATTATGGACAGGATGGTTGAAACCATCAGTACCGATGAAAACGGAACACTGGCCGCCAAAAAGCGGAATTACTACGATGGCAACCTGATCCTCGGCACGGTGAGCAAAGGGAATCTGACCCGGACCGAGGATTGGGTTGAAGGCGACAAATATGTTGTTTCTGTGCGGAACGATTACGATGAATACGGAAACGTCGTTGCCACTTATGACCCGCTTTATCCTGACTTGCCGGGGCATTACCGAACTCTTGTGTATGACGATCTGTTCCATACTTTTCCGGTGGCGGAAAAGATTCATACTGGTGAACTCACTCTGAGCATGAGCGCAACTTATGATTACGGACTTGGCGTGATGAGGAATTCAACTGATTTTAACGGGCATATCACAACTTACAATTACGATACATTCGGACGACTGACCAGTATCACAAAGCCGCCGGATACAGGACATACTGTTGAATATGACTATGTGCTGGCGCACAATCTGGGCAGCGGAAAGCATACAAACTGGGTGGAAACCCGGCAGAAAGACGGAAGTTCTGACGGCTTCCTCCGCTCACGAACCTTTCACGACGGGCTGGGCCGCAAGATTATGACCCGGTCCGAGGGAGAAACATCCGGTCAGGTGGTGGTGACAGATACGCTACAGTTCAATGCCAGGAAACAGCCGTGGAAAAAATATCTCCCTTATTTCGAGACTGGCACACTTGATTTTGCAGAGCCGACGTTCAACACCGGCTTTACCGAGCATCTTTACGATGCGCTGGGTCGAGATATCCGAGTGAATCAGCCTGCGGATTCGGACGGCGCTGTGGTCTATTCCACGACAGTTTATGAACCGCTTGTGAGAACGATTCAGGATGAGGAGCATACCAATCCGGTTTCGTCTCATTATGGATGCGGAATGCGCTATGTGGAGGACGGCTTACAGGACAAAGACGGAAAAGGCCGTCTCAGGGAAGTGTATGAGATCGTCAGGCTGAGTGACACAGGAGAGTCTCTGAGCGATCCTACGGAATGGCTCACCCGGTACCAGTATGACTTGCGCGACAATCTCACCCGGATCACCGATTCCCGGAACAATCAGAAGATGATGGCGTATGACGGTCTGGGCAGAAAGACCTTTATGAATGATCCTGATCGGGGAAAGATGCACTATGTTTATGACGATGCGGGAAACCTGACCCGAACCACTGATGCCAAAAATCAGGTGATCCGGTATGAATACGACGGCGTGAATCGTCTGATTGGTGAGTATTACGGTGAGGGAAAGACCGAACCGGATGTGGCGTATCATTATGATTTTCCCTTTGGTCCGGTTGATCAGGGGGAATTATGGGAATCCGAGCCTTCGGAGGATGAAATCATTGCCATCATTCTGAATGACGGGGAGTTTAATGCGGATTACGATCTGAACCAGGACGGCATGATTGATGTGGCTGATGTGGTCATGGCAGCGAAATCCGGCGAAAGACCTGCGAGGACTTCAAAACCTCGTAGGTCTTCTGTCAGGTCTTCTTCTGTAACTGCTGAGAATACCAAAGGTTTTCTCTCTTATGTGCAGGATCAGTCCGGCGAGGAGCATAACTCCTATGATGAGCGGGGGCGGGTTTCATGGGTGATCAAGCGGATTGGTGAGCAGAATTTCCATACCGGCATGGCTTATGATTCAATGGATCGGGTGACAACGCTGACGTATCCTGACCAGGGCAGCATCAGCTATACATACAACGCTCGTGGTTTGCTGGAGTCTGTGCCGGATGTGATTGAACAGTATGACTACAATCCTGCGGGCCAGAATGCTGTGCTGAATCTTGCCTGCGGAACCGAGACCGCATATCACTA
Organism: Desulfobacterales bacterium; assembly: GCA_029934695.1. Taxonomy (GTDB): domain Bacteria; phylum Desulfobacterota; class Desulfobacteria; order Desulfobacterales; family 4be13; genus JAOZLU01. The sequence goes on from JAOZLU010000105.1 coordinate 13,612, forward strand.
TGATCATCGTCTGCGCCTGAGACACCTGAATACCGTGCGAAGCAGTGACAATCTTTCTCTGCAAGACCTCGCCTATGCTTTTGACGATGTTTCCAATATCATCGGTATTGACGACGCACGAGGCCATGCGGATCTGGATACGATTGGCGGAGAACTCGGCATTTCCTCTGACGGAGCCAGGAAGTTCAATGCCACCCAGTCTTTTGTCTATGACTCCCTGTATCGTTTGACACAGGCGGCAAATTCAGCGGTTTATGGAACGATAAATTACCGGTATGACAGAATCGGCAATATGATTCACAAATCCGCAAACCTCCTGCAAGCGGATCCGCTCATGGATTTGGGCGGAATGACCTGCGGCGGTTCTTTGGGAACAAAAAACCGTGTCGGCAGAAATGCGGGAGATGTGCCGGGGCCTCATGCGATAACAGGAACAGAAAAGGGGCTTGAGGGCGCAATGGCGTTTTCTTATGATGATAACGGCAATATGACGACCGACCGGGGAATGACCCTCGCATGGGATTATCGGGATCGCCTGACCGGAATCACCAAAGATGCCATGAAGGCGGATTATCTTTATGATTACTCGGATACCCGCAAAAAAAAGAGCGTGAGTGACGGAGACGGCCCGACAAGCGAGGTGGTGTATGTGGATAAGTTCTCCGAAATCCGAGGCGGGAAACTGGTGAAATATGTGTATGCGGGGAACAGCCGGGCTGCCCGAATTGAAGACGGGAAAATCTATTTCTATCTGCATGACCATCTCGGCAGCACGGGGTTTACGCTCTCCGATGAAGGCGATGTTTTGGAACAACTGGTGAATTATCCTTATGGGAATCCTCGGTTGGAGAATACAGTGGGTTCGGCCCTTGCTGACTATAAGTTTACCGGGAAAGAGCGGGATTTGGAGAGTGGGTTGCAGTATTTTGAGGCTCGGTATTATTCGGGAACACTGGGACGATTTAATCGAGTGGAGCCGTTGGCAGATAGTTTGAAGAAGGAGTGGCTGAAGGATCCACAGATGTTGAATTTATATGCTTATGCACTTATGAATCCAGTGAAGCTTGTTGATCCTGATGGTAAGACAGTTTACCGCTTTGGTAATGGAACATCTAAACAGGTGTATATAAATGGTATAAGCTCCCCATTAAAAAATGCTATTAATCAGGGTAAAGGACAGGTTGGTAACGACTTTACATTGGTTCACAATTCGACTAGTGGCTTTTTTGGAGACATATTGGAATCTGCTTACCAAAAGGCAAGAGGAATACCTATAATAGGGAGATTTCTACCTGCAACTAACGTAGAAAAAGAACTTGCTAATGTTCTAAAAGGGCTTGAGCCGGGAAGTGTTGTAACAGGGCATAGTCAAGGGGGACTTATCCTGATCAGGGCTATTGAGAGTCTGAATAGATCGGGAGTAAAATTAGATGGAATAAATTTTGTCCTAAATGGAGCAGCGGTGAGCAAAAGGAAAGCATGTAATGCAATTCGTCAGTCTGGGGGTACTCTTGATGCCTATAATGTTGGTTCCCTTGATCCTGTGCCGCATTGGTTTGGAACAACCTCCATTGATAAAGTGATGCATCCAATAGATACTATAAGATCACTCTTTGGTTTTTCTAATGTGGAAAAGTACCATGTCGGGGCTTACAACAAGAGATGAAAAGGATTTCACGGATTGCTCCCAATCCATGCAAATCTGGGAAATCAGCGTGAGTCTGCGGTTCAGAGTGTCTGAACCATGATTTGCAGGATGAAAGGATTCTGAACCACGGATTACCCCCATCTCTCTCTGCACGGATTAGTGATAAGCAGGGATTCTGGCCTTTGGTTGCTTTGAACCACGGATTACCACAGATCACTCAGATTTCACGGATTGTCTAAATCGG
>JAOZLU010000626.1 GCA_029934695.1 Desulfobacterales bacterium
AACATCCAACATCAAACATCAAACATCAAACATCAAACATCAAACATCCAACATCAAACATCAAGTGCAATCTTCAGAACATCCAGCATATCATCCACAAAATGGAATCGGATATCTTTTTGGATCTTTTCCGGGATTTCCTCTGTATCCTTTTTATTCCGCTTTGGCATGACAATCGTTTTTATCCCTGCACGATGAGCAGCAAGAACTTTTTCTTTTATGCCGCCCACAGGCAGCACTTTGCCCCTCAGTGTGATCTCACCGGTCATAGCAAACTTCGTGCGAATCCTCCTGTTGCTCAGAAGGGATGTCAGGGCTGTCAGCATGGTGACACCGGCCGACGGCCCGTCTTTGGGAATGCCCCCTGCCGGTACATGGATATGAATATCATGATTTTCAAAAAAGTCCTCGGGGATCCCAATGACATCCGCATTTGAACGAATAAAACTCAGAGCTGCGGTTGCGGATTCTTTCATCACATCCCCCAACTGGCCGGTCAGGGTCAGCCCTTTTTTCCCTTTCATGGCCGTGGCCTCAATAAAGAGTATCTCTCCACCGGTCTGTGTCCAGGCAAGCCCCACCGCGACCCCGGGAGTCGAAGCCCTTTCAAGCACATCAGAGGTGAACCGCACAGTCCCGAGATATTTTGAGACGTTTACTGATTTTATTGCCACGGAGGTTGCAGATTCCTCTGCAATCTTGGTGGCAGCACCCCGGCAGATGGACGCGATTTCCCGCTCCAGATTTCTCAGGCCTGCTTCCCGCGTGTAATCGGAAATGATACGCTTCACTGCCCCTTTTGTAAAGGATATCTGCTCTATTTTCAGGCCATGTTCTTTCCGCTGGCGGGGGATGAGGAACCGCTCTGCAATTTTAACCTTTTCATCATCAGTGTAACCCAGAAGCTTCAGCACTTCCATCCGGTCTCTCAGGGCAGGAGGGATGGGGTCAAGAATATTTGCGGTCGTAATGAACATGACCTTGGACAGATCAAACGGCACATCCAGATAATGATCTGAAAATGAAAAATTCTGCTCAGGATCAAGCACTTCCAGCAGGGCTGATGAGGGATCCCCGCGGAAATCGCTTCCCACCTTGTCAATCTCATCCAGCATAAATACAGGGTTGTTGGATTCTGTCCGTCTGATTCCCTGAATAATCCTTCCGGGAAGCGCGCCCACATAAGTCCGCCGGTGTCCCCTGATTTCAGCCTCATCCCTGACACCCCCCAGTGAAATACGGATAAATTTCCGGCCCAGCGCCCGGGCGACAGAGCGGCCCAGGGAGGTCTTGCCAGTTCCGGGAGGGCCTGCAAAGCACAGAATAGGCCCTTTTGAATCCGGGTTCAGCTTCCGGACCGCCAGATATTCGATAATCCGCTTTTTTGCTTTTTCAAGCCCGTAATGATCCTCATCCAAAACCTTCCTGGCCTTTTTTATGTCAAGATTGTCTTCGGTGCTTTCATTCCAGGGGATTGTGGTCAGCCAGTCCAGATAGGTGGATGACACCGTATATTCGGAAGAAGACGGATGCATGCGGGAAAGGCGGTTCAGTTCACGCACTGCCTCTTTTTTGGCTTCTTCGGGAAGGTTCTTTTCCTCTATCTTTGTCCGGTATTCTTCAACCTCAACACCGGATTCATCATCCTTTTCCCCCAGTTCCTCTTTGATCGCCTTTAACTGCTGACGCAGATAATATTCCCGCTGATGCTTGTCCATGTCCCCTTTGACCTGGGTCTGTATCTTGCTTCCCAGTTCAAGGATTTCCAACTGGTAGTTTGCCAGCCGGGTCACCTCTTTCAACCGCTTTTTTATATGGGCAGTTTCCAGAACTTTCTGTTTTTCTTCGACTGTGGAATTGATGGTTGACGCGACCATGTCGGCCAGTATGCCAGGTTCCTCAATTGAATTCGACATGGCCCCGATTTCCTTTGGCAGACCCGGGGAAAGCTCGACAATCCGGGTGAACAAACCGACAATGTTGGACATCAGGGCCTCAGATTCCTTGTCTTTTTTTCCCTTATCCGCAATATGCCTCACACTGGCCTGCAAATAAGGTTTGGCTTCTTTAAAATCTTTGATGGAAAACCGGCCTAATCCCTGTACCAGGAGCTGGGCTTTGTTATCTTCGGTCTTTGCCATTTTCAGGATCAGAGCACTTGTGCCAACGACATAAAGATCGTCACGCGTATGTGCGGTGTTTGGCGACGGATTCTGTTTGGATACCACAAGCCCGATAATACGATCTTTGGACATGGCCTCATCCACCAACTGAACAGATTCGCCCTGCATGACAATAAGGGGCAAGACCATCTTTGGGAAAAGTGCTGCATCAAACAAAGGCAGAATCGGAAGAGTTTCGGGAATTTTATCAGGGCTGGCTTCCATGAATGGCTGCTGTTCTGTCATAATACCTCCAAGCATTGAAAATAGTGTATCTGAAATAGTCAGTCTGAGATGGGGATTTTGCGTGTTTCACGCGGCATTTTTGCAAGCCGGATATTAAGAATGCCATCCAAAAAGGAGGCGGTCACTTTATCCATATTAATAAGCACCGGAAGAAACAGGGTACGTTCAAACTTACCGTACTGGATTTCTGCAAGCCTGTATGTTCCCTTATTCCAGAGAGCTTCAGGACGTTTCCCATGAATCCTGACTGCCTTGCTGCTGATTTCTATTTCGAGATTTTCTTTATTGACACCTGCCATTTCAGCAAGAATAAATATGTCGTTACGCGTTTCATAAATGTCCATCTGAGGTTCCCATATCCGTTCGGAAAGTGTGAACATGGGGTTCATTGAACGGAATATTTCCTCAAATCTGGGATCCAGACATTCAAAATCATTCCCAAATCGTATTTTGATATAGTCCATTTTCGACTCCTGAATATTAAGTCATCCGATACATGTTTTAGCACCATCACTCGAATTTGTAAAGAAAAAGCAGGGTGACATATAAAAAAGGGGATTTCCTGACATTTTTCAATTAAAACCATCAACTCGTTCTCTGATACATGCAATCAGTTTTTCAAGGTCAGTTTTCTCAAGTTGTAAAAGAAAACTCAGATCAGTGTCATTTTTTAAAAGTTTTTGAAGAATTATAACAAGTTGTTCTTTTGTTATGACATCCCTGTAGTTGTATTTTATCAGGTTGAAAAAAAATCATCCCGCATACTCCTGCCGGATGAATACCAAAAAAAAGGATTTAGCATCATTTTTTTTAAAAAGAACATTATTGATAAAAATTCCTACTTTACGCTTATGTTCTTTTTTAAAAAAAACGATGCTATTTTTAAACAAAATAATGCAAATTGTCAAGCATTTTTGAGCACCCGGCAATCATAAGTTTCCATAACCTGATGAGATCGCTGCCGGTATTTTCCGGACCAGCGGTTCCCCGTTGAACAATCTCAGCATATCGCGGGCTGCCTTCAGCTTTTCACCGCAGTTTCTGAGGGATATTCATCTTTTGGAACAATATTGCAAGTCTGAGTCGTTTCATCATAAGTGATAATGGCTTTACCAAGTTTCAATTGGTTTCTGACATGCTCTGTTTTCTGTTGCAGGGACACGATTTTTCCATACTCAGTTCCCTCCCGGGTGACAAATTCTTCAATGAGCCCCTGCAATGCTTCAGGACTAAGCTGTTCATAAGGAATTTTCACAATGCTTTACCTCTTATCTCTAATAAAGCCGATTCTCGTTACGAGGCTCCCGCATTTAATCAGCGGAATCTGCCCAATCTTAATCTGTGGTTCAGAGGCCCATGAATCAAGCCCCGAAATTTTTATGGCAGGATAGCATGTCCGCCGATATTTCTCAGATATATGTGATCATAAAACTCCTGCAAAGTAATTCTTGGAAATAAAATTAATAATCTTCCTCAACCGGCTACCGAAGCTGAGATTGCCGGACGGGGTTTGCAACCCCGTCCGAAACATTCACCTTTTTGCCGGATTCA
>JAOZLU010000627.1 GCA_029934695.1 Desulfobacterales bacterium
CATCCTGAACGCCGTCACGGTCCGAGTCGTACCAGACATAATCGCCGAGGGAGGCATTGCCGCCATAATAGCCGAAGTCGGCATCATTATAATCCTGATTCGGAGCCAACGTGATATCGTGGGGATCCGTGCCGCCGGTCAGGGTGTAGCCGGTGAGAATGCCGTTGGTGTCGGTGACATCCACGAGGTAGTCACCTGCGGGAAGCCCGGTGAAGTCATAGCCTCCGTCCGTGTCAGTCACCTTTGTGCCAATGAGGGTGTCGCCGGCATCAGTCACGCCGTCGTCGTTGTTGTCCTGATAGAGATCAATCGTGACGTTTCCGATGCCGCTTTCCCCCTCATCCCGGATGCCGTCGCCATTCAGGTCATTCCATACAAAGTCGCCGACGGATGCGTTTTCGCCGTGATAGCCAAAGTCAGCATCATTATAATCCTGATCAGTGCTCAGGGTGACATCATGAGGATCAGTACCGCCGGTCTGAGTGTGGTCATCAAGCATGTTGTTGGTGTCAGTGACTTTGACGAGGTAATCTCCGGGGGGCAGTCCGATGAAATCGTAATTGCCGTTCTCATCTGTCGTCTGTGTGCTGATGAGCGTGTCAGCGGGGTCAATCTCTCCGTCATTGTTGTTGTCACGAAACAGGTCAACTGTGACGTTCTGAACGCCGCTTTCGCCCTCATCCTGAATGCCGTCGCTGTTCAGGTCATACCATACGAAGTCGCCGACAGAACCGCTGCCGCCATGATATCCGAAATCGGCGTCGTTGTAATCCTGGCCGGCCGTCAGTCCGACATCATGAGGATCAGTACCGCCGGTCTGAGTGTAGCCGTCAAGCATGTTATGGGTGTCGGTCACATTGACGAGGTAATCTCCGGGGGGCAGTCCGATGAAATCGTAATTGCCGTTCTCGTCTGTGGTCTGTGTGCTGATGAGCGTGTCAGCAGGGTCAATCTCTCCGTCATTGTTGTTGTCACGAAACAGGTCAACTGTGACGTTCTGAATGCCGTTTTCTCCCTCATCCTGAATGCCGTCGCTGTTCAGGTCATACCATACGAAGTCGCCGACAGAACCGCTGCCGCCGTGATATCCGAAATCGGCGTCGTTGTAATCCTGGTCAGCCGTCAGTCCGACATCATGAGGATCAGTGCCGCCGGTCTGAGTGTAGCCGTCGAGCATGTTATGGGTGTCGGTCACATCGACGAGGTAATCTCCGGGGGGCAGTCCGGTGAAGTCGTAGGCACCGTTTCCGTCTGTCGTCTGTGTGCTGATGAGGGTGTCACCTGTGTCAGTCACTCCGTTGTTGTTGTTGTCGCGGTAAAGGTCAACAGTGACGTTCTGAATGCCGTTTTCTCCCTCATCCTGAATGCCGTCGCTGTTCAGGTCATACCATACGAAGTCGCCGACGGATGCAGTGCCGCCATAATAGCCGAAGTCGGCATCATTATAATCCTGATTCGGAGCCAACGTGATATCGTGGGGATCCGTGCCGCCGGTCAGGGTGTAGCCGGTGAGAATGCCGTTGGTGTCGGTGACATCCACGAGGTAGTCACCTGCGGGAAGCCCGGTGAAGTCATAGCCTCCGTCCGTGTCAGTCACCTTTGTGCCAATGAGGGTGTCGCCGGCATCAGTCACGCCGTCGTCGTTGTTGTCCTGATAGAGATCAATCGTGACGTTTCCGATGCCGCTTTCCCCCTCATCCCGGATGCCGTCACGGTCTGTGTCATGCCAGACAAAATCACCGAGAGAAGCCATTCTTATCTGATAACCGAAATCCGCATCAAAATTATCCTCGGTCTGGTTCATAAGATCAAAGGCCGAGTCCGGAGTTCCGTCAGGATCAGAGATCAGTGTTGCATCATCAGGCAAAGAGGCAGTATCCACTTCCACGCGATAGTCACCCGGGGGAATATCCGGGAAACTGTAAAAGCCGTCATCGTCAGTTGTCGCAGTGACAAGCAGATGCCCATCACCGTTGTACAACATGACTGTGACAGCGTCAAGGCCCTCACCCCCGGACGGCAGACCATCTCTGTCTGCATCTGACCAAATCAGATCTCCCAAAGTAATGGCACCCGGGGCATACAACCCGGCATCCACATCCGTGATGACATCGCCCTCGGACACACTGACGCTGGTCCGGCCTGTCACTGTGTCCGCATCGCTGTCCAGCGCGCTGTCATCCCCCTGACTTTGGGGACTGAAGCTGTAACCTGAAGGCAGTTCAAATTCCACCACATAGTCTCCCGGTGCCAGACCTGCAAACTCATAAAATCCGTCAGCGTCTGTTGTTGTCTCGCCTATCAGAATATTCCCTGTGCTGTCATACAGGTATATTTTCAGGCCGGGAATTCCCCATTCATTGTCGTCCTGGATGCCGTCCTGGTTTGCATCATACCAGATTAGGTCACCGATATTCGCCGGCAATGTGGCAGGAATAAAGAGTCCGGCATCTGCGTCTGCATTGTACTCGCCCGCTGAAAGTGTAATGGCAGCGGTTCGGCCCGTAAGTGCGTCCGCATCACTGTCGAGCGCGTCGTCGTCGCCCTGGCTGTCTGAGGTGAACTCGTATCCGTCAGGCAGCTCAAAGGCCACTTCATAGTCGCCCGGGGTCAGTCCTGTGAATTCGTAGAAACCGGAACCGTCCGTTACCGTGGTTGTCATCACCTCATCGGTACCAGGATCAATCAGATTTACCGTGACACCGGCGATACCCGTCTCTTCCTCATTCTGAATGCCATCCTGATTCGCATCATACCATACAAAGTCGCCGATGCTTGCAGGGGCTGAATCCAAAATGAACATGCCCGCATCCACCTGAACATTGTGTTCATCAGCCAAAAGGGCAATTATTCCGGTTCTGCCCGTGACAGCATCCGGGTCACTGTCAAAAGCATCCTGCAACGGCCCGGTTCCTTTGTCCTGAGAAGTGAACATATAATCTTCCGAGGGCAGTTCAAATTCCACAATATAGTTGCCCGCTGCCAGTTCCGGAAAATTGTATGACCCGGAACCGTCTGAAATCACAGACGCAATCACTGTGTCCGTATCAGCGTTTATCAGGTTTACTGTCACGCTGGAAATTCCCGGTTCATCCGCATCCTGGATGCCGTCCCGGTCTGAGTCGTGCCAGATAAAATCGCCAATAGATGCCGATGCGATCTGGTAACCAAAATCAGCATCGCTGTAAACCTCATCAGCGGCCAGCGTGATATTGTGAGGGGCAGTGCCGCCAGTCAGTTTGTATTTGTCAAGCACAGCATTGGTATCGGTAACATCCACGAGATAGTCGGCCGGGGCCAGTCCGGTGAAGTTGTATGCCCCGTCAGTGTCGGTGGTCTGTGTTCCGATGCGTGTGTCTCCTGAGTCAATCTTTCCGTCGCTGTTGTTGTCCTGATAGAGATCAATTGTGATGTTTCCGATGCCAACTTCTCCGTCATCCCGGATGCCGTCGCCATTCAGGTCATACCACACGAAATCGCCGACAGAACCGCTGCCGCCGTGATATCCGAAATCGGCGTCGTTGTAATCCTGATCAGTCGCCAGAGCGACGTCGTGGGGATCGGTGCCGCCGGTCTGAGTGTAGCCGTCAAGCATGTTATGGGTGTCGGTCACATCGACGAGGTAATCTCCGGGGGGCAGTCCGATGAAATCGTAATTGCCGTTCTCATCTGTCGTCTGTGTGCTGATGAGCGTGTCAGCGGGGTCAATCTCTCCGTCATTGTTGTTGTCACGAAACAGGTCAACTGTGACGTTCTGAATGCCGTTTTCTCCCTCATTCTGAATGCCGTCGCTGTTCAGGTCATACCATACGAAGTCGCCGACAGAACCGCTGCCGCCGTGATATCCGAAATCGGCGTCGTTGTAATCCTGGTCAGCCGTCAGTTCGACATCATGAGGATCGGTGCCGCCGGTCTGAGTGTAGCCGGTGAGCACGTCGTTGGTATCAGTGA
>JAOZLU010001146.1 GCA_029934695.1 Desulfobacterales bacterium
AATCTGTGAGAATCTGCGGTTCAGACTTTTTTTGGTTGACATCCCGAATCCTTTCTGATAACCATTTCCGAACTGTGGGGCTAGGGAGGTACCCCTGAAAAGCCGGTTTTCTGCTGCCGGCCTGCCCCACACTCATCCCATACAGCAGACAACCTTTTCAGAGCAGAAAGGATTCTGTCATGCCAAACAGAGAAATCGTATCAAAATCATCGGATAACGCTCCCCTGCCAATGATCGTCGCGGGCAAATGGGATTTCAAACTGAATTTTCATGTGGTTGATGGGGAACATTTTTATGCTGTTGAAGATTGGATTGTCGGGATTACAGGAAGCACTGTCAGAAAGGCTCAAATTGCCTGGGATAACTTGCAAAAAAGAGATGTCGTTTTGAAAACGACATCTCAATCCTGCATCGGACCTGATGGCAAAACTTATCATAAACCCCATACCAACGACCACGGCCTCTACCTGATCGCCCAAAACCTCCGCGTCACCAAAACCCGCCCCGCGCTCCGTGAGATCAAGGAGTACCTCGCCAAAGCCGGCGTGTTCGCGGACAACCTGCGAACCAACAAGGACGGCGCACGGGACAATCTTCGCAGGGAGCTGAACCTGGAAAACCCGGCTGCGGCAGCCGAAGACGCTGTTTCCGGATACCGCAAAAAAAGGTGCGGCGATGAGTGGATCAACACACGACTGAAAGGCGTTGGCAATCGCCTCATCTTCAGCAACACCATGGCAGACACCTGCAACACCCGCCCCGACTTTGCCGGTGCGACCAACGCGGGCTATAAGGAAATGTTCGACATGGTCAAAGCCGAAATCGTCAACTGTCTCGGTCTGACCAAAGCCCAGGCCCGCAAGTTCCGGGATCATCTCAGCCAACTGGCCCTCCAGGGAATTTCCCTGTACGAAGTCGCAGCGACACAGAAAATGCGGGAATCCGGCCGCATCCTCACCAGAAAAGAACAGGTGCAAATCGTCCGGAATTGTGCGGAAATGGTGGCCCCCAGCATTCACAATCTGGCCCAATATCTCGGCATTGACCTGGTATCAGGGAAAAAGCGGATTGCCGTGTAATCATACACACAATGCAATTTGCCCGGATTTACATCTGCGGAATCGGATGAATCAGCGGTTCGGATGCGGCTCTGAACC
>JAOZLU010000106.1 GCA_029934695.1 Desulfobacterales bacterium
GGATTTTTTATGAATAGATGATATTTGACGGGAGTGGCGGGTATTTCAAAACTCCGGGCAGGGGGAGAATTTGCTGGGTATCCACTCTCAGCCAGTACAGATCCGGCTTAATTTCCCTCAGTTTGCCGTCATCCGGCGGCCTTGCCTGATCTGTACAGGCATAAGTTGCCTGGAAAATGCACACGCTGTCTTCTCCTTCACGCGTGACCGTGTAATTTTTTTTGAAGGTACGCACTTTCATATTGTTGGCCTCTGCAATCTGGCAGACCTCCTCCGGCGTGAATTTCGTCAGCACTGACTTTGAAACTCCCTTTTCGGAAATCCGGATGATCCCGCGCGTTTCACTGCTTCCTGCGTAAATTGTCGTGATACACGGAACGCGCTTCATGTACTGGGCTGCCACACTGGCTGCGGTACGCCTGCCGCCCACCATCATCGGAAACCCGTAATACTCAAAAAATTTTTTCTGAACATCCTCCGCACATTTATCCCCTTTTTCATAAAGTTCCTTTGATATGTATCGGAGCGTTCGAGCCAAATCCTCGGCTGCGTCTGCAATGGGCCAGTCAATTCGCACATGAAAATGGGAGAGGATGTACCGGTCTCTTGTCTGGCTGGCCGGGTCCCTTTGAATCAGAAGGGCATAATCAACAGGGAGCAGAATTTTTAAAAAATCAAAAAAATAGGCAGATTCCAAGTATTTCTGGTATCTGTCAAATTCATCTGAAAGCGGAAGGGTTTTGGAACGGAGAAGATTCGTTTTGGTTGCCTTGTTCGCATCAAAGAATCTTATATATTTTTTATGAACGGCAGGGATCGTATCTTCCACAAATATCACCAGAAAAGCATTTTGGCATTCATATTCGTAATCCGGAAGGATCGCACGGGGCTTTAACTCACGTTTCTTCACAAAAGGATAAGGGATTTTCCTGGTGCGAAAATTATTGTAAGAATCTGTCAGTCCATATTGGAGTATGAACTGATCAAGCTGATCCCTCAGCAGCTCATAATAAGATCGCCTTAATCGGTTGGCATGGCTAAGTTCTTCTCTTGTATTCCAGAAAGTCAATGTCTTTTTCCACTTCGCTTTGTAATTAAAATTTTGTTTAAATTGGATCTGACAGTGAAAAATTCAAAGTGAAAAGTTGAAAGCTCCTCCTGTCAGAATATCATGACTGGCGAGCGCGTCCCGAACGATGCGCTATTTATCCGCCTCATTCAATGCGGCCACACCCGGCAACGTCTTTCCTTCCAGCAAGGCGAGAAAAGCTCCTCCGCCTGTTGATATATAGGTTATCCTGTCAGTTTCTCCTGTCTTGTGTATGGCAACGTCTGTATCGCCGCCGCCGACAATTGTGAGCGCATAAGAATTGGCTACACTGCGTACCATATCAATGGTTCCGCTGCTGAATGCATCCATTTCAAATACACCCATCGGCCCGTTCCAGACGATTGTTTTTGCATCGTACAGGGCTTCGGAATAGAGCAGAGAAGTGGCCGGACCGATATCTGCAACCATCCACTCCGAAGGGATTTCCTGCACAGGGACTTTTTTCATCTCAGCATTCGGATCAAGACGACTCGCCACAACCACATCCACAGGAAGATAAAATTTTATGCCTTTTTCCGCAGCTTTTTTCACCACAGTTCCCGCGACCTCAACAAGATCATCTTCGACCTTTGATTTTCCAACCGCATAGCCCGCGCTTTTCAGGAACGTATTTGCCATGGCGCCGCCAATGATCAGCTTGTCAACATGCTGGAGCATGTTCTCCAACGCCTCCAGTTTGCCTGACACCTTGGCACCGCCGATAATGGCGGCAAGGGGCCGCTGGGGGGCCGCCATTGCCTTTTTAAAGTAGTCAAGTTCCTTTTGCAATAAAAAGCCTGCTGCGGATAAAGGTGCGTATTTGGTAATGGCCGCAACAGACGCGTTGACACGATGCGATACAGCAAAAGCGTCGTTTATATATACGTCGCAAATTGAGGCGAGTTCTTTTGCAAATTCATCTTCATTCTTCTGTTCCTGGGGATGGAACCGCAGATTCTCAAGCAGAACCACATCACCCGGTTTCATCCCGGATACGAGTTTTTTCACATCAGGGCCGACACAGTCCCCTGCCATCCGCACTTCTTTCTCAAGCAGTCTGCCGAGACGTTTTGCCACAGGAGAAAGGCTCATTTCAGAAACGGCTCTTCCTCTGGGTCTGCCCAGGTGTGAGGCAATGACCAGCTTTGCCTTATGATCCAGTGCATATTTCAGGGTTGGCAGAATCGCCCGTATTCTGGAATCATCCCTGATGTTCCGGAACTCATCCAGAGGGACGTTAAAATCAACTCTGCAGAAAACCCGTTTGTCTGAAATGACCACGTCTTGAATTCTTTTCATGTTTTTCTCCTCTGCAAATCAAAATATATTCAATGATTTCGTTTTTTCATCATTGCCGGACGGGGTTTGCAACCCCGTCCGGCAGTGTCCATAATATTTAGTATTTTCCGACAGCGGGCAAAACATTACGGACGGGGTTGCAAACCCAGTCCGGCAGTATGTGCTAAAATTTCATTTCAGCACTCCTGGTTCGGGTTTTGTTCTTTTGCGGTGAATTCCTTTCTTTTTGGACCATCTTTCAAAAAAGCCGATGGCCCCGGATTCGTACGCCCTGTCAACAAACTCTTCCCGAACTTTCAGACCGCCGGTTTTTCTCATGGCAGCCCTCAGACACTCTGTCTTACGGACACACATCAGACAACTCTCCGGACTCTTTCTGAGGCCGTCCTCTCCTTCGGGAAAAACAACTTCGAGTACGCTGAAACAAGATGGATATTTTTTTTCTGTATTTTTCATCTCATAAAATAAAGGAAAATGTCAATGGGGTGGAAAGAGTATTTTGAAGTCATAGCACTCTGATTTTCAACTTGGCTATCCGTTTTTCTGTGCATCATACTCCTGATTCATCTGTGCAATATAGCCCTGATCCGCAAAGCTGAAATATCTGTTATCGCCTATCACCAGATGCTCATGAACGGTTATTCCAATGACCTTGCAGGCAAAAACAAGCTGGCGGGTGATGGAAACATCCTCAGGTGATGGATTGGGATCGCCTGACGGATGATTATGGGCAAAAATAAGCGCGGCAGAATGATGGTTCAAAGCCGCGGTGATCACTTCTCTCGGATAAACAGAGCTGGCCGTCAGAGTTCCTTCAAAAAGGACTTCGCTGGTAATGACTTTGTTTTTTGCGTTCAGGAAAACCACCTTGAAGCATTCACGGGTTTTGTCTCTCATACTGTGATAAAGATGGTCGAACAGTTCCTTTGAATTGTTGATGGGATCTTTTTGTATCAGTTTTTTTACAAGATACCGATCCGCAACCGCCTTTATCAGCTTAATTCCGAGCAGATTCCTGGGGCCGATGCCTTTGATTTCCCGGAGCGAGTTGGGAGATGCCTCAAATACGCCCTGAAGCGTCTTAAATTTTTTCAGAGCATCTTTTGCGGCATCTTTGCAATCTTTTCTCGGCGTACCGAGTGTCAAAAGGAGCTCAACCACCTCATAGTCGTGGAACCCGTTCAGATCCATTGTCTCCAGAAATTTGTCCCGCAGTCTTTCTCTGTGACCTTCGCCTTTATGGGGTTTGGGTTTGTCCATAATTTAACATTTTACAATTTGTTGAAAGATATTCTGCCTTGTGAAACTATAGGGATTTGGTTTTGAGAGTTTTTACTATACTTCCTCATCCCACTCATGCTTCAGATCCCGGGTCATGAGCCGGTAAAGCGCATCTTTCGGAGAAACATCGTCATACAGAATATGGTAAATTTCATGGGAAATAGGCATGTCAACATTCAGTTTCCGGGACAGATTATAAACCGATTTGGCTGTTCTGACCCCTTCCGCGACCATCCGCATTTCAGACAGAATTTCTTTCAGGGTCTTTCCTTTTCCGATTTTTTTCCCCACGGTATGATTTCGGCTGAGGTCACCAGTACAGGTCAGAACCAGATCGCCGACGCCGGCCAGCCCGGCAAATGTCCGCGGATCCGCGCCCATTTCCAAGCCCAGGCGACGAATTTCCGCAAGACCCCTTGTGATCAGTGCTGCCCGTGTATTCAGTCCCAGTCCGAGACCGTCAACGATTCCCGCTGCAATGGCAATGACATTCTTGACAGAACCGCCCAGTTCAACACCGATCACATCATCATTTGTATAGACCCTGAAAAACGGAGTGACAAAAGCCTGCTGCACCAAGCTGACCACGTCTTTGTCCTTCGAGGCCGCAGTGACAACAGTGGGAACCTGTCCGGCAACTTCCCGGGCAAAACTCGGGCCCGAAAGTACCGCAAACCGGTTTCCGGGGATTTCAGGAAGCGTCTCCGCCAGAACACCGGACATGGTGAGATGCGTCTTGTTTTCAATGCCTTTGGACGCGGAGACAATGATCGTGTCTGGTGACATATAATTCGCAAGCTTCAGGCCAATTTCCCGCATCAGATGGGAAGGAACCACAATCAGCACCATATCTTTGCCGGATACGACCTCACCAAGATCATTTGACGGAAACAAATTCTCCGAAAGGGGAAATCCCGGAAGAAAAACCCTGTTTTCCCTGTATTCCTGAATCTGATCTTTAACTTCTTTTTCAAAAACCCAGAAATCTGTCTTAAACCCTTTTACAGCGAGAAGATTGGCAAGGGCAGTGCCCCAACTGCCGGCTCCGACAACACCGATTTTCATATCATTCATATTGATTTCATTTTTCATCCGCATAAGTTGCCTTGTTTTTAATATGCCTGGTTCTAATGGTTTTTGTGGTTTCCGATATGAGCCGCAGATAAACGCAGATAAACACATACTGGTCAAAGTGTGGGAGCATCTGTGTTCATCTGCGGTTTGCAAGGATCGCAACTGTCTGAAATCTTATGCAACCACAAAATCCGTTAGAATCAGTAATATGCTTTTCCATTATCGCTCAATCCCTCTTTACTCGTCTGATACGGAAACAGATGGGGAAGGTATATCGCCTTCATCCTCTTCTGCTTCTGCTACCTCCTCAGCAAGCCTTGCCGCACCGATAATCCGTTCATCCGCGGCCAGGCCCATCAGTTTCACCCCCTGGGTGTTGCGGCTGATCACTTTAATATCGTTGAAAGGTGTGCGTATAAGCCTTCCGCTGTCTGTCATAAGCATCAGGTCATCATCTTCTTCCACAAGGAGGATTGCCACGACCTTCCCGTTCCGATCGCTGGTCTTGATCGTAATGACGCCTTTGCCCCCGCGCTTTTGAACAGGATATTCATCAATGGAGGTTCTTTTTCCGTATCCGTTTTCAGTGGCAGTGAACAGGGTCTGTCCGTGGCTCAGAACCTCCATGCCCACAATATGGTCTTCCGGGCCGAGCCTTATTCCGCGCACTCCCCGGGCCACACGGCCTGTGGGGCGAACATTAGACTCATGGAATCGTATGGATTTGCCCATGGCAGAACTCAGAAAGACATTCAGGGTTCCGTCGGTGATCCTTGCTGAGATAAGTTCGTCGCCCGGAACGATATTCAGTGCGATAATGCCGTCCACCCGGGGCCGGCTGTAAGCCATAATATCTGTTCTTTTGACAAGCCCTTTTTTGGTCGCCATGATAATATAACTCCCCGGCTCAAACGAAGGCACGGCAAGCACGGTGGCAGGCACTTCGCCTTTTCCCAGATTGAGAAGATTGACCATTGCCTTGCCGAGACTCGCACGGCCTGCCTGGGGAATGTCATACACTTTGCACCAATACACCTTTCCCAAGTTTGTGATAAAAAGAAAGGTGTGGTGGGTGGAGGCCACAAAGAGATGCTCAACAAAATCCTCCTCCTTTGTTCCCATGGCGGTTTTACCTTTGCCGCCCCGACGCTGGTTCTGGTAAAGGGTGATCGGATTTCGCTTGATATAGCCGTTTTTGGAAATGGTGACCACCATGTCCTCTTCCGCGATCATATCCGCGAGGGTCAGCTCTTTTGTCACTTCAATGATCTCTGTCCGGCGAGAGTCTCCGAATTCCTCTTGTATTTCGGAAAGCTCACCCTTTACGATATCCAGTACTATGCGGTCACTGTCAAGTATTTCCCTGTATCTGGCAATATCTTTCAGAATATTCTCATATTCCTCTATGATCTTTTCCTGCTCAAGACCGGTCAGCCGGTGCAGGCGCATATCCAAAATCGCCTGGGCCTGGACAGGCGTAAACTCAAATTTTTCGATCAGACGTTCTTTGGCCTCCTTGGATGTTTTCGCTTTCCGAATCAGGGAAACCACAGCATCAAGGTTTTCAAGAGCCATTTTCAGACCGTTGAGGATATGAGCGCGTTCCTCAGATTTTTTCAGATCATACTGGGTTCTTCTGATGATGACGTCCTTGCGATGAGAGATGAAATGCTCCAGTATCTCTTTCAGGCTGAACAGTTGGGGGCGGTTGTTCACAATCGCCAGGAAGATAATGCCAAAACTGTTCTCCATCTGGGTGTGCTTGTACAACTGATTGAGTATGATTTCTGCAACCTGGTCTCTTTTAAGGGCAACGGCAATTCGCATGCCCTCTCTGTCAGATTCGTCCCGCACATATCTGATTCCCTCAATCTGCTTGTTTTTCATCAGTTCCGCAATCTTTTCGATAAGCCTCGCCTTGTTGACCTGATACGGAATTTCTGTGACAATGATGGTTTCCTGCCCTGTTTTTTTATCTTTTTCAATGACAGTCCTTGCGCGCAGGCGGATGATTCCCCGGCCGGTATTATACGCCTCATAAATGCCCCTGGTCCCGTAAATCATGGCGGCAGTGGGGAAGTCAGGCCCGGGAATGAATTTCATCAGTTCCTGCCATGTAAGCGAAGGATCGTCAATCAGGGCTCTTATGGCCTCAACAACCTCGGAAAGATTGTGCGGCGGGATATTGGTCGCCATGCCCACTGCGATACCGGAAGACCCGTTGACCAGCAGATTCGGGATTTTGGCCGGCAGGACCGACGGTTCTGTCAGAGATTCATCGTAATTCGGAACAAAATCAACTGTTTCCTTGTCCATATCTGCAAGCATCTCATGGGCGATTTTTGCCATGCGAACTTCTGTGTATCTCATGCTGGCCGGCGAATCTCCGTCCACGGACCCGAAATTTCCCTGCCCGTCAACAAGCATATAGCGCAGGGAAAACGGCTGGGCCATGCGGACCATTGTGTCATATACGGCCGAGTCGCCGTGGGGATGGTACTGCCCCAGGACATTACCCACCACACGGGCCGATTTCTTATACGGCTTGTTCCAGTCGTTTCGGATTTCGTTCATTGCATATAATATGCGGCGATGAACCGGCTTGAGACCGTCCCGCACATCTGGCAAGGCCCTCCCGATAATGACACTCATGGCATAATCAAGATATGATTTTTTCATCTCACTCTCAATGCTGATTTCGGGCATTCTTTCTGTAGGCATGTATATTCCTCTACTCATTAAAGCGTTCAAATTAAAGCGTTCAAAGTTGCGGTTTACGGTTTGCTTCCCGGAGCAAAATCATCTTCTGATTTCTCATCCGCATGGTAGCCCCTGAAGTGATTCCTGACGAACTGTCTGCACATCATGTCCGGTCTTTTGGAAAATATTGTATGCCCGAGTGCCGAATTTTTCATCAAACTTGAATTTCATACGACAATCTCCGTCATTGGAATTTCAACATATCTTTCACGGGACATACCTGAAACTTAAAACCTGAAACCTGAAATTTTCAGGATTTAAGAAACCAGGTTTTTTGAAAAAACCTGGTTTCCAGTTTTTAACCGCTGACAAATGCTCCCGCGGTCAATGCCAGAAGTACTTCATAAACAGCGACCGCGTTATAATTTCCCCCGGAGAGCGCATAGACAATACCGCCGCCGATGATCACCGGCACCCCGAAAGTAACCAATATACCCAACTTTCTGCTGATATCCATTTCTTCAAATCTCCCATAATTTTTTGTATATTCCCCATTTCAGACAAAATAAATTAAATTATATCAGTCATCGGGGATCAAGTAAAGGAAAAAATGCCAGGGGCAAGAGGTCAGAGGATGACCACCTCTGACCTCTGACTTATTTGCCCGGCTCCTGGAAACGGGTTAGAGGATGACCACTTCTGCCCCTGCCCTATCTCTCAACGACCATCGCCATTCCCATTCCGCCGCCAATGCACATGGTGAACAGCCCGGTGCTGTAGCCTTTACGCTTCATCTGGTTCATTCCGGTCACCATCTGGCGGGCTCCGGTGCATCCGATGGGATGGCCAAGGGAAATGCCGCTTCCCAGTTCGTTGGGGCGGTCATTTTCAATGCCCAGCTCACGCATACACCCAATGGCCTGAGATGCAAATGCCTCGTTCAGTTCGATCATTTCAATATCACTGGTCTTCATCCCTGTGGTCTTCAGAATTTTATTTATCGCAGGCACTGGCCCCAGTCCCATATAGGCCGGATCAAGCCCACCCGAAGCAAAGGCTTTGATTTTTACAATCGGCTCAAGCCCCAGTTCTTTGGCTTTGTCAGCACTCATGAGCAGAACAGCTGCTGCCGCATCATTGATTCCCGAAGCATTTCCCGCAGTTACAGTTCCGTCTTTTTTGAATGCGGGTCTTAATTTTCCCATTTTTTCCAAAGTGGTTTCCATGGGACGCTCATCGGTGTCAAACACGGTTTCCCCTTTGCGTGTCTTAATTGTGACCGGTGCGATCTCCTCTTTGAACAGTCCGCCATTGATGGCTTTCATGGCGCGGGAATGGCTCAGGACACCGAGTTCGTCCTGCTCCTGCCTGCCAATGTCATACATGGCAGCAATGTTCTCTGCGGTCATTCCCATGTGATACCCGTAGAAAATTTCGTACAGGCCGTCAAACACCATCAGATCATGGATTTGGCCAATGCCGGTAAGTTCCATTCTGTGTCCCCACCGGGCTTTCATCAGGGCCATCGGAACCATGCTCATGTTTTCCTGCCCCCCGGCAAGTACCACATCAGCCTGTCCTGTCATGATGGATGTGGCTCCCAGAGCAATGGCTTTCAGGCCGGAACCACAGACCTTGTTGATGGTCATTGCGGGGGTTTCCTTTGAAAACCCCGCGCGTATCATGGCCTGTCTGGCGGGATTCTGCCCCAGACCGGCCTGAAGCACGTTCCCCATAATCACTTCATCAATGGCGACAGGGATTGCGGAATCGCTCCAGTCATATCCTTTTTTTTCAAGTTCGATAATGCCCTGATCTTTCAGCTTGTACGGTGTTGCGTCATTCATTGCCTGGCTCGGAGCCGGCTTTAATCTCACCCGTTTCAGCACATCTTTCATTACAATCGCGCCCAGATCAATTGCAGACACAGTTTTCAGTCCGCCTCCGAATCCGCCAATCGCAGTTCTGGAACCGCTTACAATTACAGCTTGTTTCATATAAAAAAAATCCTCCTTAAAATTGATAAAAAATCCTTACAAAATTTTTTTACCCCCAGCCATGAAAAAATAACTTTTTAAGAATACATTTTAATGATAATCCTGTTTGTGAGAAGAAGAGGCCGGTTTCTGCTGCCGGAAAAAGCCGAGTTTCTTTACCGCTCATTTTTTGTACACAGAAGGCAGAATTTAAAATATGATTTTAAAAAAAACAGAAATTTAATCATGTAAATCCTTTGATCGTAAAAATCAGGGTTTGGACTGATGGTAAAACCTGTTTTGTCAACCTGCTGAAATCACTGACTGTATTTTCCAGATCAGCAGCTCCCAGTCAGTAATTTCAGGATGTTGCATGGCTACTTTCAGTTTCTGACTATAAAATTTCCTGTTGGGAAATAAAAAAAAGAAGACAATAACATATAAAAAAAAATCGGTCAATGGGAGAGAATCATGTGTCTGATCTTTTTTTCATACAATCTGCATGATAAGGTATCGGCTGGTGCTTACTGCAAACAGAGATGAATTTTATGAACGTCCGACCAAACAACTTGATTTTTGGGAAGAATCACCCCATATTCTTGGGGACGGGACATGAGGGGAAGCTGGATGGGCATCACCCGGGGCGGCCGTTTGGCTGCCATCACCAATTTCAGGACCTGGCATCACTGTATCGCTATGCGCCAGGATATACGGGGCTTCCGGGTGACATTGCCCCGGATGTGAAAGGCGACATGGACGGGGACAGCTCCCTCACCCTGGCCGATCTCATTATAGTGCTGAGGATATGCGCGGGTGAGAAGGTGTCGCCGAAAACTGCGCTCTCCGTGGCCGATGTGAACGACGACGACAAAATCGGACAGACAGAGGCGGTCTATATTCTTTTGGAAATTTCCGGGATGAGATGACGATCCATTGCAGGGTGGGAGCGAAGTGCAACCCACAGTCGCATCATTTGGCAACAAAGATATGACAGCGGATCGGGGGATTAAACGGATATCCGTTCAATCCTGAAATCCGATGTCATGTTTGCCTGCGGGAGATATGACAGCGGATCGGAGGATTAAACGGATTCTCTGAAATCCGCTGTCGTATTTGCTTGCGGGATCCCAGTTCGGAGGTATGCCCGGTTAAGATTGGCAGATCCGAACCGCCTGCCGGATTTGCCAATCCGGCAGGAGCGAGGAATGGGAACAGGCAGGGGAATTTATTCTTCTGGTGCAAAACCGTCCTCACCATTTGAATCCAAGCGGTATCCGGAAGAATTGTAAAGCTGAACTGTCCGCAGCAGTTCACTCAGAGTGATCTTCCAATCTTGCGGATTATAGTCTGAATCGTGAGGCTGGCAACTCTGATCACCATATCCGACACCATATCCGTCTTCTCCTCTGGGGTCACAGTGATAACCATTTCTGGTGTAAAGCTGGATAACACGGAGAAGTTCTGAAAGGCTGATTCTGTAGTCATGCGGATTATAGTCTGCACTGTGATATTTTTCTGTTCTTTCAATAATAACTGCAACCCGGTATTTGTCCTCCGGTCCGCCGATATCCTTTATCGTCAACTCAAATATAAGCGTAGGATCGCCGTCCGAGCCGAGATCAGGGGCAGTGAATGTGGGATTAATCACTGCGGAATCAGAAAGCGTCACCTCAGTTCCGTCCGTCTGTCTCCATATTATCACATCATCCGGGCCAGGAACTGGAAATTCAGAACCGTCAAGCGTGACCGTACTCCCCTCAAAGGCATATTGCATCGGAATGACAACCGTACCCTGGTCGTCATCATCGGTGACGCTGACCGTGACGGTCCCGTCCGCGAAGCCCGACGCGCTCGCAGTGAGCGTGACTATATGCGTACCTTCAAAGATATCGTCATCCGCGGCGTCAATGGTAAAATCCGCAGAAGCCCGGCCCGCGGGAATGACGACGATGTCCGGAACGCTGACTTTCGCATTGTCGCTGTCCAAAGTCACTGCCAAATCAGTGTCCGTGGAGCCGATGCGGGTGACAGTGACTGTGGAAGCTTCGGACCCGGCTGCCTCGGAAAACTCATCAGGATCGGCGATAAGGCTTAATAATATGTCCTTTCTCGCGACATTGTATGCGGGATCAGAATTCTTAAAATGAATCCATCCCACATTCTCTGACCATGCATAACCGTCAAAGCTGCCGGTATCCGGGTCAATGGTCACCTGACCGTCCCGATGGTCAAATCTGATCCATCCTGCCATTTCGCTCCAGGCATATCCGGACAGATTGCCAGAGCCGTCGCTGTTCACACCCCAGTCCATTGTTGTGTTGTCATAGACGTGTGTTCCGCCTTCTGTATGGCTGCCCAGTTTTATCCATCCGATATTTTCGGCCCAGGCATACCCTTCAAGATGGTCATCATAAACATTTACCCCTCCGTAGAGAGGATGGAAATTCATCCAGCCGGCATTTTCCGACCAGGCGTATTTGCTGGTGTTGCTGATATTGCTCTCACTCGCTGTCGCTGGCGGCTGCAAAGCAGACAGGCCGAACACCAACTGGCAGAGCAGAACAAATTTTATGGTACGGGTAATTATTGATTTCATAACACGGCCTCCTTAATCCATGTCAAAATTTCCCAGTCTGCTTTATCGGACGGGCCAAATCCAATGGACGGTGGTCTTATCATCACTGTTCATGTAGCCGATATCCAGAGATCCGCACCAGGCAAAGGATGTGTCGCTTGAAAACGTCGTACCTGTCCAGTACCAACCTGTCTGCACTCCGCTGAAGGCATGCATTTCAGAAGATGTCACGGCTTCCTCTCCGTTCAGCAAGGTGTTGAATTCTTTTAACATAGGCAACCGCCAATCACCTTCCTTGGAGCCGTCTCCGAGATCTGCATCATCAGTGCCGGCTTTCAATGATGAGGCTCTGTCAAGGGCGTTCACTTGGTCAGACGCATTTGCCCAGAACGCATATTCGGTTCCCCAGTCTGCCTTTTTCAGCCATGTCAGCCCCGTGGTCATATCTGTGACAGTTCCGTCCTCATTGTCACACCAGCGACCTTTGGCGGAAAGTTCGCCTGAACAAACCGGGCCTGTATAGGTTCCGGTCACGCCGAAAATGGTCACGCCACCTTTGATATTTTCCGCAGTCAGGTTTGTGTCGGAAGCATCTGCTGTTTTATCTTCATAATATCCGTTGGGAATGGAAATCGTAAGCTCGCCGTCATTGCCGGCAACATTGTTTCCTTCGGGCATGGTGCCTGTGATTCCCACGCCGGATGCGCTGGAAAATATTTTACCGGTCCGGACATCTGTTTCAACGGCATCTCCGCTCGGAATCGGAGCATCGCCGGTTACACCGAAGATTGCAACACCGGATTTGATGTTTTCCGGAGTCAGGGCAACATCGCCGGCAATGGTCTTTTTCCTTCCGGAATAGAATCCGTCCGGAATGAAAATTTCCAACTGGCCGTCCTCACCACTTACATCTTCTCCGGCCTCCGAAGCTCCGTCCACCTGGACACCGTTCACAAAGGCTGTCTTGCCGCTCATAATATCTGAGGCCGCAGCCGGGCTGTCTGTCTGCGTGAACGTCCCGGTCTGACCGAAGACTGTCTCACCAGCCCTGATATTTTCCGGAATCAGAGCAGTGTCTGCTGCGGTGATTTTTTTCTCGCCGGAGTATAATCCGTCCGGAACAGAAATTTCCAACTGACCGTTTTCACCTGTCACATCCTCTCCGGATTCTATATTTCCCATTATGGGCCCCCAGTTGTCCGGGTCTGTACTGAAAAATGTTGCAGTGTTCAGCACCTGATCGGGTGTGGCGTTGCATTCATTGAATTTATCACTGATATTGTCATAAATATCCTTTGTACTATCCATTGTGGAATCGGGCGGCTCTGTCGGTTCCTGAAAGCTGTCGGAAATTGATGGTGCTGTACCTGAATCCAGATAGTTGTAAATATCCGAAAGCGGATACATCCCGCTTCCAGTTTCAGGCGGCCCTGAGGGTTCCGTATCCCCCGCAGTAGCAACCCCGAACCAGCAGGCCGAAATCATCATACAGACAGCGATAGCCATTTTCTTTTTCATTGTTTCTGACTCCTTGCTTAAAAAAATTATAGATTAAATGGTTGCAAAAAACCCTGTTTAAAAGCATCTTTAATAAAAAGACGGAAAGCTCAGACTGTAAGAGCATTAAAGTTGGGGGTATATTAATATTTGTTTGTATGGATGTCAAGTGAACTGTGCTGAAAACCCGGTACAATGGCATGATGGGGCATGTTTTATCTATTTTTAAATAAAAAAAAACAATTGGTTAGGAATTTTTCCAAAAAAATAAATCACCTTGAATGCAGGGTGCGACGTAGCAATAAAGAAATGTTCCGGACGGGGTTGCAAACCCCGTCCGGCAATAAAAACCCCGTCCGGCAATAAAAACCCCGTCCGACAATAAAGAAATGTTCCAGACGGGGTTGCAAACCCCGTCCGGCAATAAAAACCCCGTCCGGCAATGAAGTCCGTCCGGCAATAAAAATTTTACAGTTTTTTCTTAACACTTAAAACTTAAAACCTGAAACTTTCATGATTTTAAAGGATGACTGACAATGATCGTCTCGTCTCTCCCCGGTCCCACAGAAACGATTTGTATGGGAACTTCAAGAAGCGTTTCAATTCGCTGGAGATAATCTCTTGTATTTTTGGGAAAATCTTCCAATTTCCGCATCCCTGAGATATCTTCGGACCATCCCGGCAGAGTTTCGTAAACCGGCTTGCATGCACCGAGAATTTTGAGGCTTGCCGGAAAATCATTCAGGATTTTCCCCTCATATTCATAGCCGGTGCAAATCCTGAGTTCTTTCAGTCCGTCCAGCACATCCAGTTTGGTGATCACAAGTCCTGTCAGACTGTTCAGACGCACCGCATTCCGCAGCAGCACCATATCGAGCCATCCACATCGCCGCCGTCTCCCGGTTGTCGCACCGAATTCCGCTCCTTTTTCCTGAATCTGGTCTCCGATTGCATCAAAAAGTTCCGACGGAAAAGGGCCTGCCCCCACCCGGGTTGTATAAGCCTTCACAATCCCGATGATTCCTGTGATCTCTTTCGGGCCGATACCTGATCCGCAACAGGCGTTTCCTGAGACGGTGTTTGAAGAAGTGACATAAGGATAAGTCCCGTGATCAATGTCAAGATGAGTTCCCTGCGCTCCTTCAAAAAGGACCTGTTTTCCCTCTCTGATGGCCTGATGGATCGCCACAGAAACATTTGTGATGTGCGGAGCGAGGCGTTCCGCATATTTGCCGTATTCAGCGATGATCTGATCCGGGTCCAGGGTCTCGGCTGACAGGTAGTTTCTGAGGTAAAAATTTTTCTCATCCAAGATCGCTCTTACTTTTTCACCGAAGGTTTCCGAATCCATCAGATCAACGAACCTTATGCCCCTTCGTGTGGATTTGTCCTCATAAGCAGGCCCGATGCCGCGGCCTGTGGTTCCGATTTTCTTGTCGCCCTTCATTTTTTCCCGGGCATGATCAATTTCCCGGTGATAGGGCATAATCATCTGCGCCCGCTCACTGATCTTGAGATTATCCGGGCCTACGGGTATGCCCTTGGATATCAGGTAATCCATCTCTTCTGCCAGCACTGCCGGATCAACTACCAACCCGTTTCCGATAAGGCAGGTTTTCTTCTGCAAGATACCTGAAGGCACCAGATGGCTGATAAACTGTTCGCCGTTCACAACCATCGTATGACCGGCATTGTTTCCGCCCTGAAATCGTACAACCACATCGGCAACTTCCGCGAGCATATCCACAATCTTGCCCTTGCCTTCATCTCCCCATTGTGTTCCGATAATTACAATATTTGACACAAATTTCTCCTTATATTAATGTTTGATGTTTGATATTTGAT